>CAYZKM010000708.1:0-2624 GCA_964478525.1 uncultured Bifidobacterium sp. | reverse complement strand
CAGGCCGTAATTGTCCCACTCCTCGGCCTTGAACACCGCCAGCATGGCCGGCAGTGGGATCGAGTTCAGATAGTCGCCGAAGCGCAGGCTCAGGATGTTGTCGATCCCGACCTCGACGTTGTCGGACGTGAAGTTGCGCAGGCTGGTCGACATGATGCGCACCAGGCGATCGAACACGATCTCCAGCATCGGCAGGCGTTCATAGGACACCAGGCCCGAGCTGATGATCCGCTGCATCCCGCTGCGCGCCTCGCCGCCGGCGGGACCGTCATCGAAGCCCAGCAGGCTGTCGATTTCCGCCTGGTTCAGCACCCGTGCCGGCTGGGTCGGATCGGTGCCCTCGCCGTCGGCGGCGTCCGTTTCGGCGCCCCATGCGGCGGCCAGGTCCTCGTCCGACGGCGGTGGGGTTTCGTCGTTCGTCTCGCTCATTGGATCAGCATCTGGGTAAACAGCACATCGCTGACACGGGCGGGGGCGGCGGCGACATTGGCGCGCGCGATCAGCTCCTCGCGCAGGCGATAGGTGCCGGCGGACCCGCGCAATTCCTCGGGCCGCATCTCTCGCATGTAGGTCTGCATCATGTCCTGCAGCCGCGGCATCACGGCGCGGATCTTGTCGACATCATCGGGTTTCGGAATTTCGAGGCGGGCGACGACCTTCACATAGCTGGGCCGCTGGGGGTTGCCGTTCAGGTTGGCGACCAGTTCCGGCAGGTCCAGGAAGCTGGGCGGCACCGGCTTGGCCGCCTCCTGGCGGTGCTCGTCCTCGTGGTGCATCCCCAGCATCTTCGGCAGGATGCCGGTGAACCACAGCCCGGCACCGGCCGCGATCAGCAGCACGGGCAGCGCGATCAGAATCAGTTTCATTGTCCCCGATTTCTTCGGGGCGGCCTCGCCCGCGGCTTCCGGGGCGGACTTGTCGGGGGGTGGCGCTGCGCTCATGCCATGCAGGCTGCCAGCGAGTGGTTAACAAACCGTGCACGGCACGCGGTCGGATGCGCCGGGTCGGCAGAATTTGCCCCCACCCGGCAGAACTGGCCGGCCCATCCACGGGCGGCCGCCGCGGCCGGCGCCGATTTCGCCCGGGTTTTCCGGGCCCGCGCCGCTGGCACGCCGTTTGCGGATGGCCCCGGCAGACACAGCCCACCGGATCGCAGCGCCATGGACATCGCCTCTGCCGTCGCCACCTCTCGCCTTGTCGCGCAGCAGCGCGCGATGGATGTCACCGCCGGGAATCTGGCGAACATGAACACGCCCGGGTTCCGCACCGTGCGCGTGCAGTTCAGCGACTGGCTCGCGCGCCAGGCCGGCACCACCGCCCCGCCCGGGGAAAGGACGATTGCCTATACGCAGGACCGCGCGACCTGGCGCGACCATGCGCCGGGGCCGTTGCGCCACACCGGCAATCCGCTGAACATCGCGGTGACCGGCGACGGGTATTTCACCATCAACAGCCCGCGCGGCCCGCGGCTGACGCGCGACGGGCGGTTTTCCATGCTCGCCGACGGCACGCTGACCGACAACGCCGGGAATTCGGTGCTGGACAGCAACGGCCGCCCGATCCAGTTCTCCACGCGCGACACCCGGATCACCATCGCCGGCGACGGCACGATCTCCACCGAGAACGGGCAGCTGGGCCGGATCGGCATCGTCCGCCCGACCAATCCGATGCTGCTGTCGGCCGAGGGCGACACGATGCTGGATTCGAAATCACCGACCGAGCCGGTGGCCGCGCCAAACGTGGTGCAGGGCGCGGTCGAGGATTCCAACGTCCAGCCGGTACTCGAACTGACGCGGATGCTGAACGAGCAGCGGCAGTTCGAGTTCGTCGCCAAGTTCGTCGAGGCGGAGTCGGAACGCCAGCGCGACGCGATCGACAAGATCGTGACGCCGCAGCGCTGATCAACGGACAGGAAGCCAGACCATGCGTTCGCTCGATATCGCCGGCACCGGGATGCAGGCGCAGCAGACCAACGTCGAAGTGATTTCCAACAACATCGCCAACATGACCACCACCGGCTTCAAGCGCCGGCGGGCCGAGTTCCAGGACCTGATCTATCAGAACCTGCGCCGCGTCGGGTCCAACAGCTCGGACACCGGCTCCATCGTGCCGGCGGGCGCGCAGGTGGGCCTGGGCGTGAAGACGGCGGCGATCTACCGCATCAACGCCCAGGGCAACCTGCAGCAGACGTCGAACACGCTGGACATGGCGATCCAGGGCAACGGGTATTTCCAGGTCACGCTGCCCAGCGGGGAAACCGCGTTCACCCGCGACGGCACGTTCGGCCTGGCCCCGGACGGCACGATCGTCACGGCGGACGGCTATGTCGTGCAGCCGGGCCTGCAGATCCCGCCGCAGGCGACGGGCGTGACGGTGAATACCTCGGGCCAGGTGCAGGTGACGCTGTCGGGACAGACCGCCCCACAGACCGTGGGACAGGTGCAGCTTGCCGTATTCCCCAACGAGGCGGGGCTGGAAGCGCAGGGCGACAACCTGTTCCTGCAAAGCGCCGCCTCGGGCGCGCCGGTCACCGGCAACCCCGCCGCGCCGGGATTCGGGTCGGTGATGCAGGGATTCATCGAGACCTCGAACGTCAACGTCGTGACCGAGATCACCAACCTGAT
>CAYZKM010000707.1:0-2626 GCA_964478525.1 uncultured Bifidobacterium sp. | reverse complement strand
AAGGATTTCGGCTATGATTTCTGCCGCACGGTGTCGGAAAAGAACCCCTACGTCGCCCCGCCGCTGAAGCGGACCGACTGTTCGCTGGTGTCGGACGGCGCGGCCGCGCTGATCATGACCGACGAGGAGACCGCGCGGAAGATGGGCAAGGCCGTCCGCTTCAAGGCGGCCGTGCAGGTCAACGACTTCCTGCCGATCAGCAAGCGCGACATCACGCAGTTCGAGGGTGCGCAGCGCGCCTGGGCGCAGGCGTTCCGCGACGCCGACCTGAAGCTTGACGACCTGTCCTTCGTCGAGACGCATGACTGCTTCACCATCGCCGAGCTGCTGGAATATGAAGCGATGGGGCTGACGGCGCCGGGCCAGGGGTCACGCGCGGTGCTGGAAGGCTGGACGGCGAAGGATGGCCGCCTGCCCATCAACCGCTCGGGCGGGCTGAAGGCCAAGGGTCACCCGATCGGCGCGACAGGTGTATCGATGCATGTCATTACCGCCATGCAGCTGACCGGGCAGGCGGGCGAGATGCAGCTGCCCAAGGCCGATGTCGGCGGGGTGTTCAACATGGGTGGCGCGGCGGTCGCCAATTACGTCTCGATCCTCGAACCCGTGCGCTGACCGGATCGCCGGGGGGCGCGACCCCCCGGCCTTCCACATCAGGCCGACGCCACGGAGGCGCTGCAGTGATCCCGACTTCCAACCTCGCGCATCTGCTGATCCAGACGGCGCGCCGCTTTCCCGACCGTCCCGCGATCATCTGGCGCGATCGCAGCTGGAGCTGGGATGAATTCCTGAACCGGGTGCGGGCGGCGGCCGGCGCGCTGGCCGAACGCGGGGTGCGCCATGGCGATCGGGTGCTGCTGCACGCGCGCAACTCCAACGCCGTGCTGGAGACGATGTTCGCGTCGTGGTTCCTGGGCGCGACCTGGGTGCCGACCAATTTCCGCCTGACCCCGCCCGAGGTCGCCTACCTGGCGCAATCGTCGGGCGCGTCGGTGCATATCTTCGACGGTGCCTTCCCCGAACACGCCGCCCTGGCGAAAGCGGAAAACCCCGCCTGCCGGCTGGAGGTCTGGATCGACGGGCCGGGCCTGGCGTGGGACACGCTGGCGGCGCACCCGGCGCCGATGGCGCGGGCGGCGGATGTCGATCGCGACCACCCCGCCTGGTTCTTCTATACATCCGGCACCACGGGGCGGCCCAAGGCGGGCGTGCTGACCCATGGGCAGCTGGACTATGTCGTCTGCAACCATCTGTGCGACCTGATGCCGGCCACGACCGAGCAGGACGCGTCGCTGGTGGTGGCCCCGCTGTCGCATGGCGCGGGCATCCACGCGCTGCCGCAGATCGCGCGCGGCGCGCCGACGATCCTGTTGTCGGGGGAGCGTCTGGACTGCGAGGAAGCCTGGCGCCTGGTCGAGACGCACCGCGTCAGCAACATGTTCACCGTGCCCACCATCCTGACCATGCTGACCCGGCACGACGCGGTGGACCGGTATGACCATTCGTCGCTACGCCATGTCATCTATGCCGGTTCACCGATGTATCGCGCCGACCAGAAGCACGCGCTGCGCAAGCTGGGCAAGGTGATCGTGCAGTATTTCGGCATGGGGGAGGTGACCGGCAACATCACCGTCCTGCCGCCGCATCTGCACAGCGAGAACGACGAGGAGATGCCTGTCGGCAGCTGCGGATTTCCGCGCACCGGCATGGAAGTGACGATCCTGGACGACGCCGGCACCCATCTGCCCGCCAATGCCACCGGAGAGATCTGCGTGCGCGGACCCGGCGTGTTCAACGGCTATCACGACAACCCCGAGGCGACCGCGAAGGCCACCACCTTCGGCTGGTTCCACACCGGCGACCTCGGGCACATGGATGCTCGCGGCTTCGTCTACATCACCGGACGGGCGTCCGACATGTACATCTCGGGCGGATCGAACGTCTACCCGCGAGAGATCGAGGAGGCGCTGCTGGCGCACCCGGCGGTGGCCGAGGCCTGCGTCCTCGGCCTGCCCGATGACCGCTGGGGCGAGTCCGGTGTCGCCGTGCTGGTGCTGGAGCCGGGCGCGTCGGTGACGGATGGCGACTTGCTGGGGCACCTGGACGGCAGGCTGGCCAAGTACAAATGGCCGCAGCGCTTCGTCAGATGGGCGGAATTGCCGAAGTCGGGCTATGGCAAGGTCGCCAAGAAGGATGTGAAGGAGCGTCTGCTGCAGGCGGCGCGATGAGCAACCTGACGGCCGCCATGGAAGCCTGGCGGCACCATCTGCATGCCAGCCCCGAGATCGGGTTCCAGGAACACGCCACCGCCGCCTTCGTCGCCGAAAAGCTGCGCGAGTTCGGGCTGGACGTCACCACCGGCATCGGCGGCACCGGGGTGGTGGGCACGCTGCGCAATGGTCGTGGTGCGCGCGCGATCGGCCTGCGCGCCGACATGGACGCCCTGCTGATCACCGAGGCGGCGGGAAGGCCGTACCGGTCCCGTGCCGAGGGGCGGATGCATGCCTGCGGGCATGACGGCCATACCGCATCCCTTCTCGGCACCGCGCTGTCCCTGACCGGGGAACCGAACTTCGACGGCGTCGTGCATTTCGTCTTCCAGCCGGCCGAGGAACATGGCGGAGGC
>CAYZKM010000706.1:0-2636 GCA_964478525.1 uncultured Bifidobacterium sp. | reverse complement strand
CGATGCCGCCGGCCTTCTCGATCTCGCGCGCCACCATCTGGCCGAGGTCCTTCAGATGGACATGGCCGGGGACGAACTGGGTGAAACTGTTGGCGATGGCGATGATGGGTTTGCCGAAATCGCCGTCCTTCATGCCCGTCGCGCGCCAGAGTCCGCGGGCGCCGGCCATGTTGCGACCATGGGTCGTAGTGCGGGAACGATAGGCGGGCATGACGTGTCCTTCTCGATGCGGGCGGAGGCGCTTCTATCCCAGGTCGCGCGGGCGGGCAAAGGGCAGGGCGCTGCCCTGGGACCCGCAAAGGGGCGCTGCCCCTTTGATCCCCGCCAAAGGCCGCGGGCCTTTGGAAACCGGTCTGTTGGGGGGATGACGGGAGGGGCTGAGGTTGCTCTGCATGAAGTCCGCCTCAGCCCTTCCCGTTATCCCCCCAGAAAATGGTTCCAAGGGCGAGCCTTTGGCGGGAGGTCCAGGAGGGCAGCGCCCTCCTGGCCGGGTCCGGGGCGGAGCCCCGCCGCTACCCGCGCCGTCCAGGTCCAGCCCATACAACGTGTCATACACCATGAACGAATGGTTGATCACGACGGTCGCCGTGGTCCAGACCGGATCGAGCGCCGAGAGATTGGCTTGCGGCACGAAGCGCAGCGGCTTCTGCGCCTGCGCGATGGCCGGCGCGGGCAGGAAGGGAAGCGGGGCGGCTTTCAGCAGGTCGCGTCGGCGCATGCGTCTCACTCCGGGCCGGGATGGGCTGATCCTGCGGCCGGAGCGATCGGGAAATCAATCGGCCATCGCGACCGCGGGGCCGCGGCGCAGCAGGTCGATGCCCACCCACAGCGCGGGGATGGCGCAGACGGCGAAGCCGATGCCGTAATGATCGGTGATGCTGAGCAGGCCGGAATACACGATCGGACCCAGCAGCGCGCCCATCTGCCCGAACGACAGCACCCCACCGGTGACCGCCCCGGCCGATCCGTCGGGGGCCAGCCTGGCGGTTTCCGACAGCAGGATGCCGTGCCAGGACATCGCGGTGGCGGACAGCACGGTGGCGACGGCGCCGATGCCCAGCAGCGGCCAGCCGGCGGTGAACAGCCCGGTCAGCGCGACGGAGCCGGCCATGCCCAGGGCCAGGCCCGCCATCACCACGCGCGGCGTGACCATGAAGCTGCCCAGCCAGCCCCACAGGATGCGGCCCGGCACCGCCACCGCGACGACGGTCGAGAAGATGAATCCGGCCGAGACCAGCGAGTAGCCGAGATGGGTCAGGTAGACGACGAAATAGGCCGTGAACACCTGCTGGATGCCGTTGAAGGCGAAGCAGGCGAAGGACAGGCTGCGCAGGTCGCGGCGCGCCAGCACGGTGGTGATCGTGGTCTTGAAATCCGACAGGCGGAAGCTGCGGGTCGGGTCGCGATCGGTGTCATAGCGCGCGCGCAACGGCTGCATCATGAACACATAGGCGAAGCAGGCGACGGCCGAGGCCAGCATCGCGACCTGCCACGAGAACGCCGAGGCGAGCCAGGGGCCGAGCGAACCGCCGAGGAGAAGGCCGGCGGGGACGGCGGTCTGCTTGATGGAGAACACCAGCGGCGCGTAGCGGCGTGGCGAAACCCGGCCCAGCAGCTGCGAACTCGCCGGGGTCGAGACGGCCGCGCCGGCACCGCCGATCAGCGCCGAGACGACGAAGCCCGCCATTCCGCCCTGCGTGGCGATTGCCATGCCGGAGGCCAGCATGACCAGGGCCACCTGGCTCATGCGGATGGCGCCATGGCGGATGATGAAGCTGCCGCAGCCCATCTGGCCCATCAGCGACGACATGGCGGTGATGCTGAAATAGACGCCGACCCAGGCGGGATCGATCCGGAGGTCGGCGATGATCAGCGGGGCGACGACGGCGGGCAGCACGCGGCCGATCGAGACGAAGGTCTGCTGCAGGAACATCGCCCCGAGCGCGATCAGCACGGGCGCGGCGAGCAGGGGATGGGACAGGAGCAGGGGCAACGCGGTCTCGGTGCTTTGGTGAACCCGTTGCAACGCAACACGGCCGCCGCGTCAACCTTTGCCCGCACCGGGACGGGCACCGCGCTTCATGGATCGAACATCAGGCCCGCGCCGCCGGCTGACCAGGTCCGGCGGCGCGCCAGGCGGGCAGGTCCGGCGGCGCGCCGGGCGGGGCAGGAGGCCCTGCCAGCGCGCCTGGTCCTACTTGCAGGCGGTGATCATGATCTCGACCAGCACCGCGGGGGCGGCCATCTCGGACTGCACGCAGGCGCGGACCGGGGCGCCGTCCTTCGGCAGCCACGGCGTCCAGACCTCGTTCATCGCGCCGCGGTCCTTGATGTCCTTCACCCAGATGATCGCCTGCAGCAGCCGGGTCTTGTCGGTGCCGTGATGTTCCAGCATGGCGTCGATCTGGGCCAGCACGTCCGCGGTCTGGCCCTTGATGTCCTTGGACGTGTCGCGCGCGGTGATGCCCGGCAGGTAGACGAAGCCGTGGTATTCGACGGCCTTCGACAGGATCGGGCCGGGTTCGGTGCGGATGATCTTGCTCATGCGGGTGGACTCCCAGGGAAGAATGATCTCCCGTTTCTAGCGCGCTTTCCGGCTGACCGTAAACGGTCAGCGCGCGCTAGCTCATTGTTTG
>CAYZKM010000705.1:0-2642 GCA_964478525.1 uncultured Bifidobacterium sp. | reverse complement strand
CCTTCAGCAGCACGCGCACGAACACCTCGGCGATGTCGTCGACATGGATCGGGCAGCGCATCGCGTCGGCGAAGGGGAACTTGATCGCCTCGCCGCGCGCCGGGCGGGTGATCACATTCACGTGGTCGACCGACCCGCGCACCTTGTCCGGGCCGGTCACGTTGGCCGGGCGGACGCCGGTGATGACCATGCCGTGCTTGGCCACATAGTCCTTTGCCTGCCATTCGTTGAAGCTTTTGTGCATCGCGTACTGGTAGTCGCCGCGGTGCAGGTCTTCCTCGGTCACCGGGCGGTCGCCGAAATGGCGCTGCTGGCCGTTCACCGCCAGCGAGCTGGCATAGACCGTGTGCTTCATCTTCAGGATGCGCGCGGCCTCGAAGCAATTGTCCATGCCGACGATGTTCAGCTTGGTCGCGATGTGCGGCGGCAATTCCTGGCCCAGATTGTAGGACAGGTTGATCACGCGATCGGCGCCCGATGCCTCCATCTGCGAGATCACATCGTCGTATTGCGTGACGTCGCCGCGCACGACCTTGACCTTGTCGCCCAGCGCCTCGAACGGCCTGGCGTTCGGGTTGATGTCCATGCAGACCACGGTCTCGCCGCGCGCGACCAGCAGCGGGATGACGCGGGTGCCGATGAAGCCGGTGCCGCCGACGACGAAGATGGACATGGCAGTTTCCTCATGGTGGGTGTTCTTTGATGGTAGGAACGATAGCAGCGTGCCCGGGGAACGCAAAAATCGTGACGCTGCCGGCGGGGTCGAAACCGGTTACAACGGGTCCGATCCTTGGCCTGGCTGGAGTCCGCCGATGCGCGCGATCGCGTTCCATTCCCTGTTGGCGTGCGGGTTGCTGCTGCTTGCCGGTTGTGGTGGCGCGCCGCCCGCGCCCGCGGCCGGGATGAAGCTTCCGCCCCCGGAACGGGTGATGGTGGCCCCGTTCACCGCCACTGCCCAGGCAGGCGGGAAGCCGCGGGGGGAGGCCGTGCTGCAGCAGGCGCTGGTGGCCCAGCTGCGCTTCGTGGGTCTGCCGGCCGAGGCCGGGTCGGCCGAGGCGGCGCACGGCAAGGCACTGCTGGTGCAGGGCCAGATCGTTCGCGCCGACGAAGCGGCTGATGTGCAGTTGCTGTATGTGCAGGGAGATGCCGCCCCGCAATTCGTGGAGGCGTTCGACGTCGAAGCCCGCGGCGGGATCGACAGCCTGGCGCAGCGCATGGCGGCGAAGGTGCGTGATATAGCCCAGGCCCAGGGGTGGATGGCCGGGCGGTAGAAATGGAAAGGGCGGGTCCAGGACCCGCCCATCCGGTGCCGTGCGCTGTTCAGGCCTCGGCGTCGTCTTCGGCCGGCTTCTCCTGGACCGGGCCGCTGTCCAGGCCCTTGGCGGCCGGGTCGCGGTCGATCAGTTCGATCACGGCCATATCGGCGGCGTCGCCATAGCGGATGCCGGCCCGGAGCACGCGGGTATAGCCGCCCTGGCGGGTCTTGTAGCGATCGGCCAGGGTGCTGAACAGCTTGGTGACGATGACGTCATCGCGCAGTTCGGCATAGGCCAGCCGCCGGTTCGCCAGCCCGCCTTTCTTGCCCAGCGTGATCAGCTTCTCGGCCACCGGGCGCAATTCCTTCGCCTTGGGCAGCGTCGTCGTGATCTGCTCGTGCTTGATCAGCGCGGAGGCCATGTTGCGGAACATGGCGATCCGATGGGTGGATGTGACGCCGAGCTTCCGGCCGGCTACCCCGTGACGCATTGGTATAGGTCCTCTATTCCGGTCAGAACGGCTCTTCCAGCCGCTTCGCCAGTTCTTCGATATTCTCCGGCGGCCAGCTCGGTACGGTCATGCCGAGCGAGAGGCCCATGGAGGAAAGGACCTCCTTGATCTCGTTCAGTGACTTCCGGCCGAAGTTCGGCGTGCGGAGCATTTCCTGCTCGGTTTTCTGAACGAGGTCGCCGATATAGACGATGTTGTCGTTCTTCAGGCAGTTCGCGCTGCGGACCGACAGTTCAAGCTCGTCCACCTTGCGAAGCAGGTTGCGGTTGAACGGCAGGTCGTCCTGCGGTTCCTCGGCACGGATCTGCTGCGGTTCGTCGAAGTTGATGAACAGCTGGAGCTGATCTTGAAGAATGCGGGCGGCGAGCGCGACCGAGTCTTCCGGGGTGACGGCGCCGTTGGTTTCCACCGTCAGCAGCAGCTTGTCATAGTCGGTGACCTGGCCGACGCGGGTCGGTTCCACGCGATAGGACACGCGGCGCACCGGCGAGTAGATGCTGTCGATCGGGATCAGGCCGATCGGCGCGTCTTCCGGCCGGTTGACCGAGGACGGCTGATAGCCCTTGCCCAGGTTCACCGTGAACTCCATGCCCAGCTTCACGCCGTCGTCCAGCGTGCAGATGACCAGGTCGGGGTTCATGATGTCGATGTCGTGGCCGGCCTGGATCTGGCCGGCGCGTACCTCGCCCGGCCCGGTCGCCGACAGCGTCATCCGCTTTGGGCCTTCGCCGTGCATCCGCAGCGCGAGCTGCTTGATGTTCAGCACGATGTCGGTCACGTCTTCACGAACGCCGGGGATGCTGCTGAATTCATGCAGCACGCCGTCGATCTGGACGGCTGTCACGGCGGCACCCTGCAGCGACGACAACAGGATC
>CAYZKM010000704.1:0-2643 GCA_964478525.1 uncultured Bifidobacterium sp. | reverse complement strand
GGTCGATCGGGACCAGGGACTGGGCAACGGTCAGTGGTTAGGGCCGTTGGTATTAGCGCTTGATCCGGCCACGAGAGGTTCGATTCAAGGTGTCTGATGCCGTCATAAGGACACAGGGAATGTCGAACCTTTACTGGCTGGATGACGATGGATGGAGGGCGATCGAGCCGCTCGTCCCGATGAACCGCCCCGGGGGTGAAGCCAGGGCGGAACAGGGCGGTGATCAGTGGTATTCTTCATGTCCTGAAGGTCGGCAGCGTCCAGGAAGCTGAGCATGCCGGTTCCCACACTTTTCTTGAGACATCTGCATCGTAGCTACCGTCGGATTCTGGCTCCGGTAGAAAGACCCAAATCTAGGGCGCCACGCCATAACGACCCAACCCAGCGACGTTTGGTCGGCGAGTTTCCGCGATAACCGGAACAGACCGCTGGGAGCCATTCGACAACGGACACGCCAATCTTGCTCAGAACCGAGACCTCCGGTCCTCCACGTTGGCCTTCACGTCGATCAGTACCGTTCGGCCCTCGGCGTTCAGCTTCCGCGCCTGCCGCAAGGCCGGGCCGAGTTCCGCCGCCTTGGTCACCCGCAGGCCGATCGCGCCCATGCCCTCGGCGATCTTGGCGTAGTCGCCGTGCATGGTTGAAACGCCGTACTCTTCGCGCGCTTCCTTGCCGATCGTGCCCTGGGTCGGGCCGGAATAGGTCGCCATTGCACTGTTGTTAAGCAACACCGTGGTAATCGCCGCACCGGAGCGGGCAGCGGTCTCGATATCCGTACCGGACATGCCGAAGGCGCCGTCGCCCATCAGGTTCATGCAGAACTTGCCCGGCTGTGCCATCTTCGCGCCGATGATGAGCGGGATGCCGAAGCCAAGATGGGTGGTCTTGCCCCAGCCGACATAGCTGTGCGGCGTGGTCGCCGTGTAGAACGGCACGATGGTATCCCGCGGGGCACCGGCGTCATGGGTGACAATGCTGTTTTCCGGGTCCAGCGTATCGTTCAACGCCTGGATAACGCGGTAGTAGCTGATCGGCTCCGAATCGTCGGTCAGCACCGGCGTCCACTTGGCCATCCATGTCGCCTTCGCCGCGGCGACCTCGGCCTGGACCCTGGAGCGCTCACCGACGCCCCGGCCGCCGGTCCTCGCGTTGATGCACGCGATCAGGGCCTGGATGGTGAGCTTTGTATCGCCGACCAGGCCGATATCGGCAGCTTCGTCCTTGTTCAGTTCGTCGGCGTTATTTGTGTTGTGGATGATGGTCTTGCCCGGCTTTATCTTCTGGGCATAGGGCGAGCGGGTCAGGCTGGTCCCCAGCGCCAGCATCACGTCGCTTCCCGTGAGCCATTCGTTGGCCGGGCCGGTGGTCGTGCCGCTGCCGGCACCCAGAGCCAGCGGATGGCGTTCGTCAAAGGCGGACTTGCCGGGCATGGTGCAGAATACAGGCGCGGCGATCAGTTCCGCCAGTTCGCGTAAGGCGTCCGTTCCGCCTGAGAACATCACCCCCTGGCCGGCCCAGATAACCGGCCGCTTCGCACCGATCAGCGCCGCGGCGGCTTCCTCGATCGCGGGGGCCTCGGGCACTTGGCGGTGGATTTTGGGGGATTTGTAGGTCCGGGCGGCTTCCGGTACTTCCTGGGCGCAGACATCGGCGATCAGCTCCACGACCACCGGGCCGGGTGTTCCGTTGCGCAAAGCGTGGAAGGCGCGGCGCATCACGTCGCCCACTTGGTTAGGCGTATAGATCGCCTCCACCTGCTTGACCCAGCCCTGATAATTCCGGGCCGCGGTGAAGTTCGGCTTCACCGACAGGCGGTCCAGATTGTTGCCACCCAAAAACACCAGGATCGGGATATTGTCGGCATAAGCCTGGGCGATGCCGCCCATGGCGTTCTCCGCGCCCGCCTGAGCCTGCATGGCGCAGACGCCGAATTTCTGCCGGTCGCTGATGCGGCTGTAGCCATCCGCCGCCATCACCGCGCCACGCTCGTGCCGGAAGGCAACCGGGCGGATACCAACCCTCGCCACCGCCGAAATCAGCGGGTTGCTGGGGAAGCAGGACATCCACTCGACACCTTCCTGCTTCAATATCTGCGCGATGTATTCGATGCCGTTCATGGCCGGTCCCCCGTGGCGGAAATCGCTAGTGTTGGCGCGTGTGTATGCCGTCGGTGATCTTGGCACAACTCGCGGTGCAGACGAGCTGAGCGCGGGTCTCGGCGAGCTTTTGACCAACATCGCCCGCATGGCCGGCTGATCCGGCCATTGGGCGGCGAACTTATCGGCAACCTGCTGATTTGATATAGGATTGGGTGTCGAGATCAATTCCCACCAAATCCCGGAAGCACCATGCCCGCCAGTGCCGAGGTGCCGTCCCCATGCTGTCTGGCTTGTCAGCGGTCCGCCGGCGCGCGATCGAGGCGCCCTTTGACGCCGCGCAGAGGTCCTCGGACGGCGGACTGCTGATTCTGCGCGAGATCGACCAGCGCACAGCACTTGCCACGCGCCTGGCCGGCTGCATTGCCGACCCACGTGCACCTGAGCGCATCCGGCACGGGCTGGACGAAGTCAAGGGGCGCCCACCGGCGCCCCAGGCGAATCGCACAAGGAATTTCCTCTCTTTCTGGACGCGGCTCGACGTGAT
>CAYZKM010000703.1:0-2644 GCA_964478525.1 uncultured Bifidobacterium sp. | reverse complement strand
AAGAAGGTTTCCGGCAGCGCCCCAGCCCGCGCCGCGTCATAGCCCTTGGGCCAGGGCAGGCTCTGCGCGGCCGGGGCGGTGCAATACTGCGCATACCCGCCGCCATTGGTCAGGGCGCAGACCGGATCGCCGACCTTCCAGCCGGAGACGGCGCCGCCGACGGCCGCGACCTCGCCGGCGACTTCCAGGCCCAGGATCGGGCTGGCGCCGGGCGGCGGCGGGTACGAGCCCTGGCGCTGTGCCACGTCCGGACGGTTGACCCCGGCGGCGCGGACGCGGATCAGCAACTCGTCCGCCCGCGCGACGGGCAGGGGGCCGGTGGCGAGTTTCATCACCTCGGGCCCGCCGGCACCGTCCATGCTGATGTAGTTCATGGTGTCGGGCAGCGGCATCGGGGAGGTCTCCTGGGTGGGGCCGGGACGGGAAGCCGCGGCTGGCCCCGTGCGGAAGGGCCAGCCACGGCCGCGGCGGGGTGCTACTTCCGGGCGTCGGTGTAGGGGTAGATCGCGGTGCCCGTCTTCAGCGCGGGCGGCCACAGCACGACGATCTTGCTCATGTCCTTGAACTGCTCCAGGTCGTTCGCCTTGACGCCCTGGAACTGCACGGCCATCACCCGGGCCTCGGTCCATTCGCCGGTCGGGCCGAACTTGATCGGGCCGGCCACCGTGTTGAACGTGGTGGCGCGCAGGAATTCGGCCAGCTTGGCCTGGTCCAGCGACTTGGTGCCCTCGACCGCGGTCTGCAGCACCTGCATCAGGGAGTAGGCGAAGGGCGGCAGGTAGAATCCCAGCAGATCGACCCCGGCGGCCGGCGCCTTGGCCTGGTATTTCGCCAGGAAGGCCAGCGCCTCGGGCGTGGCGAAGGACCCGATGGGCAGCCAGAAATCATAGTTGACGATGCCGTTCATCAGCGGGCCAAGCTGCATCTTGATCGCGGTGGCCTGCAGCCCGACCATCCCGCCGCCGAACTGTTTGGTTTTCAGGCCGATCTCGTTCGCCGCGCGGATGATGCCCACCGTATCGGGCGGATAGGAGCAGACCAGCACCATGTCGGCGTTGGTCGCCTGGATCGCCCGCACGATCGGCGAGTAATCCGATGTCGCCGGCGGATAGGTCTGATCGTAGACGATCTTCAGCCCGTGCTTCTTGGCCAGTTCGCGCGCGCCCTGCATGGCGTTGTGCGGGAACTCGGCATCCGCGCCGACGATGGCCAGTGTCTGCGGCTTCGGCGTCTGCGCCATCCCGACCTCGAAGAACCCCTCGGCGAAGCTCTGCTTCGGGTTCGGCCCGCCGGTCGGCGTGATCGAGAAATAGCCTGGGTATTTGAACTCGGAATTCACCGCCAGGCCGAGCAGGGCGAGGAAGGTGCGCTTGCGCTGCATGACGATGGGCATGGCGGGTGCGATCATGTTGGTCGCATAGCCGCTGACCACCAGGTCGACCTTGTCCACGTCCAGCAGCTTCGTATAGATGCCGGGCACCTGGGCGGGGTTCGACTGGTCGTCATAGTAGATCAGCTTGACCGGCCGGCCCAGCAGGCCGCCCTTGGCGTTGACCTCCTCCTCCCAGATCTGCATGGCCAGCAGCGCGGCCTTGCCGTTGGGCGCCAGCCCGCCGGTCAGCGCCATGCCCAGCCCGATCGTGATCGGCTTCGCATCCTGGGCGCGCGCCGGCAGCCATCCGCCCAGCAGCATGCCCATGGCGAGCCCAACGCCAAGAAGACGGCGACGCAGCATCGGTTTCCCTCCTGATTCCGGTTCTTGGCCGGCATCCTATGGGGTGGCGCGGGCGGTGCATAGCGGGTCCCGTGCCGGCGCCGCCCCGCCGGCCGGCGTAAAACCATGGGGCGCGATCGGCCGGCCGGGGCTACACTGGCCCCGACCCGCGCCGCCGGCGCCGCAGCCAGGCCGGTTGCACCGAGGCGGGCGCGGCCAACCGCGAGGCAGGAGTGCCCGATGCAGGACCTGGACGAGAACACGGTGACCGACGCCGCCCTGGCGCAGATGGCGAACACCGCCGATCCCCGCCTGAAGCAGATCATGGAGGCCGCGGTCCGCCACCTGCACGCCTTCGCCCGCGAGGTACAGCTGACGCCCGAGGAATGGCTGACCGGCATCGGCTTCCTGACCGCCGTCGGCCAGGCCTGCACGCCGATCCGGCAGGAATTCATCCTGCTGTCCGACACGATGGGCCTGAGCGCCGCGGTGAACGCCATCCACGACCGCACGGTGACGGACCCGGGCACGCAATCCAGCCTGCTGGGCCCGTTCTATCGCGACGGCGCGCCGGAACTGCCGCTGGGCGCGTCGATCGTCAG
Organism: uncultured Bifidobacterium sp.; assembly: GCA_964478525.1. GTDB lineage: Bacteria > Pseudomonadota > Alphaproteobacteria > Acetobacterales > Acetobacteraceae > Rhodopila. Next base: position 328 of record CAYZKM010000703.1, on the reverse strand, counting down.
CAACCCGTCAGTGCCCGAGATCGTGGTCCATGGCCAGGTCACGGATAACGACGGCACCCCGGTGCCGCATGCCTTGGTGCAGGTCTGGCAGACCAGCGAGCACGGGCTGTACGACCTGCAGATCGGCGACGCGGCCGAGATGGACATGCGCGGCAATTTCCGCTGCGACGAGCGGGGCCGCTACCATTTCCGCACGGTGCGGCCGGCGGGCTATCCGATCCCGATGGACGGGCCGGTGGGCGCGCTGGTGCGCCGCCTGCACGCCAAGGGCTATCTCGACGCCGGCCGGCTGGTGGCCCGAGGCAAGGCGATGCTTGTTGTGGAACGC
>CAYZKM010000702.1:0-2646 GCA_964478525.1 uncultured Bifidobacterium sp. | reverse complement strand
GGACCTGATCATGATCCTGCACGCGGACCATGAGCAGAATGCCTCGACCTCGACCGTGCGGCTCGCCGGTTCCACCGGCGCCAACCCGTTCGCCTGCATCGCCGCCGGCATCGCCAGCCTGTGGGGCCCGTCGCATGGCGGTGCCAACGAGGCGGTGCTGACCATGCTGCGCGAGATCGGCAGCGTGAAGAACATCCCCGAATTCCTCGAGGATGTGAAGGACCGCAATAACCACGCCAAGCTGATGGGCTTCGGCCACCGGGTCTACAAGAACTACGACCCGCGCGCGAAGATCATCCAGAAGGCCTGCCACGACGTGCTGGGCGAGCTTGGCATCAAGGGCGATCCGCTGCTGGACCTGGCGATGGAGTTGGAGAAGATCGCCCTGCACGACAAGTACTTCGTCGATCGGAAGCTGTACCCGAATGTCGACTTCTATTCGGGCATCATCCTGAAGGCGATGGGCTTCCCCACCAGCATGTTCACCGCCCTGTTCGCGGTGTCGCGCACGGTCGGCTGGATCACCCAGTGGCAGGAACTGATCGAGGACCCGCAGCAGCGCATCGGCCGGCCACGCCAGATCTATACCGGCGCCGCGCAGCGCGACTACGTGCCGGTCGCGAAGCGCTGAGCGACGATCCCACGCGCCCGTCCGGGCGCGTGGGCCGGGCCATGGTGACGGGCGTCCTTCGCGGGAAGGGCGCCCGTTGTTACGTTGCGTCGTATTTCGCCTTCAACTGCAATCCATAATTTCATCTGATAAAATTAACTTTGGATCAGATCGCTTCGGCGCTTATCCACAGCCTGTTGATAACCGGTGACAACTATCCACCGGTAGGTATCAGGAACTACGGACAATCCTCGGTGCCTGATCCGGACTCCGGCCGGCGCGAAAGCTATTCGTAATTTATTGTCACGTTTTGTCATGCATATTTTGCGCGCAGACGCCGCTTTCTGGCCTGTACCACACCTCGTCGATTCGCGTGACTTGGGTCGATCGGTTAATACACTCATAGGTTGTTTTTAAGGTAAGAAGACATACCAATGAGAGTTAACGAATCACTTGACCTCCTTGTGAAAAAGCGCCTCCGGCGCTGGGGCCAGCGTCCCCCCGGTGTGAAACCCCGGCACGGACGCGAGGCATGGCTGCGAGGCCGGCCAGCCGATGATTCGACCATCAGCAACCCGTTCCTGAAATTGCCCGGCAGCACCCGCCTGCGCACCCTGCCCGACGGGCTGTGGCTGAATTTCGGCGGCGAGCCGGGCGAACCGTTCGTCGACATCCTGGCCATCGAGGCCTGCGGCACGCTGCAGAACCTGCTCGACAAGCGCTCCCGCTTCGCGCCCAGCACGCATTCGCTGCTGGCCGTGTGTCCGGTGGAATGGCTGCTGGCGCCGATCACGCCCGAAGACCCCACACCGCGGTGGAAGGCGACCCGCGTGTTCACGCACGAACCGACGCAGGTCGTCGCCATCCCGGTGCGGGAGATGCGGGTGCTGTACGGCCTGAAGAACCAGCATTACGAGGGTTTCGCCCGCCATCAGTTGCCCCATGCACATGAATTCTTCGTGCCCATGGACACGCTGACGGCCGAGCACAGCGAGCGGAACCCGGCGTTGCAGGCGCTGCTGGAACGGGCCTCGATCACCGCCAATTTCTTCTCGGCCTATTGATGAGGCGGCAACCGGACCTGGTGGTCGCCTGCCGGTCAGGGGTCTGCTATCGTTACCGCGTCGGATCGGGAGAAGTGCCATGGAATACACCACACTCGGGCGCACCGGGCTCAAGGTCAGTGTGGCGGGCCTGGGATGCGGCGGGTTCAGCCGGCTTGGGCTTGGCACCGGGCATTCCGAGGACCATGCCGTCGGCATCATCCGTGCGGCGATGGATCTGGGCGTGACCCTGATCGACACCGCCGCGGTCTATGGCACCGAGGACGTGGTCGGCAAGGCGCTGAAGGGCCTGGCGCGCGACAGCTATGTGCTGTGCACCAAGGCGTCGAAGCCGAAGGATGACCCGCACTTCACCGTGCCGAAGATCCTGGAAAGCCTGGACGGATCACTGCAGCGGCTGGGCGTCGACCATGTCGATGTGTTCCAGCTGCACGCGGTGCCGCCCGCCGCCTACGATCATGTCCGGAACGAGGTCGTCCCGGCCCTGCTGCGGGAGAAGGAGCGGGGGAAGTTCCGCTTCCTGGGCATCACCGAGACGTCTCCCAACGACCACGAACACGCCATGGTAGGCCGAGCGGCGCGGGATACGCCGTGGGATACGGTGATGCTGGCGTTCAACCTGATGCACCAGCCGGCACGCCAGGCCGTGTTTCCGCATACGATGGCCAACCGCATCGGCACGCTGATGATGTTCGCCGTGCGCAGCATATTCGCCCGCCCCGCGCAGCTGGCCGACACGGTGCGCGCGCTGGTCGCCGTCGGGAAGCTGCCCGCGTCCTTCGCGCAGACCGACGATCCCCTGGGGTTCCTGATCCATCCCGGTGGCGCGACCAGCCTGACCGATGCCGCATACCGCTATGTCCGCCACGAGCCCGGCGTGGATGTCGTGCTGTTCGGCACCGGCGATGCCGGGCACCTGAAGACCAACATCGCCTCGATCACCGCCGGCCCCCTGCCGCCCCAGGACCGTGC
>CAYZKM010000701.1:0-2649 GCA_964478525.1 uncultured Bifidobacterium sp. | reverse complement strand
CTGGGGCGGCACCTCCGGCTTCACCTGGGTCCGTCCGCTGCGCCGCATCACCTGCCTGCTGGACGGCGCCATCGTCGCCTTCGATCTGCGCGACGGCGCCGATGACGGGCACGGCCTGGTCTCGGCCAACCTGACCGAGGGTCATCGCTTCCACGCCCCCGGCGCCTTCGCCGTCACGGGTGTCGAGGACTGGCGGGCCGGGCTGGCCGAACGCCGCGTCCTGGTGGATGCCGCCGACCGCACACGCGCGATCATCGCGGGTGTCGCCCGCCTGGCCGCCGAAAAGGGCGTGGCCGTGGTCGAGGACCAGGGCCTGGCGGATGAGGTCGCCGGCCTGGTCGAGCATCCCGTCCCGCTGCTGGGCCGAATCGCGCAGGAGCATATGGACCTGCCGCCCGAGGTCATGCAGGTCTCGATGCGGGTCAACCAGCGCTACTTCACCCTGCGCACCGCCGACGGCAAGGCGGCCCCGTATTTCGCCTTCGTCTCGAATATCGAGGCCACCGACGGCGGGGCCACCATCATCGCCGGCAACGAACGCGTGCTGCGCGCCCGCTTCGCCGATGCCCGCCATTTCTGGGACCTGGACCGCAAGGCCCGCCTGGAAAGCCGCCTCCCCCTCCTCGACACCGTCACCTACCACGCCAGGCTCGGCTCCCAGGGCGAGCGGGTCACGCGGCTGAAGCGCCTGGCCGGGATCATCGCCACCCATATCGGCGCCGGTCCGGCGCTGGCGGAACGCGCCGCGGAACTGGCCAAGGCCGATCTGGTCAGCGGCATGGTGGGGGAATTCCCGGAACTGCAGGGCGTGATGGGCCGCTACTATGCCCTGCACGACAATGAAGACGCCTATGTCGCCGACGCCATCCGCGACCATTACGCGCCCAAGGGCCTGAACGACGCGGTGCCGACCGCGCCGGTGTCGATCGCCGTCGCCCTGGCCGACAAGATCGACCAGCTGGTCGGCTTCTTCGCCATCGGGGAAAAACCCACCGGCTCGGGCGATCCCTACGCGCTGCGCCGGGCCGCACTGGGGATCATCCGGACGATCCGGGAGAACAGGCTGCGCCGGCTGCGGGTGAACCTGACGCCGCTGATCGAGGCCGCCGGCATGGGCTATGCCCACCATCACCACATCAAGCCGGTGCCGCCGCGGGAGATCCTGGAGTTTCTGGCCGAACGCCTGCGCGTGCAACTGCGGACCGAGGGCGCGCGCCACGACGTCCTGTCCGCCGTCTTCGCCGCCGGATCCGACGACGACATCGCCCGCCTGCTGGCCCGCGCCGACGCCGTGGCCGAACTGCTGGCCAGTGTCGACGGCAATGACCTGCTGACCGCCTATCGGCGGGCGGCGAACATCCTGCGCATCGAGGATCGCAAGGACGGGCCGCACACCGCCGTCCCGGACAAGGGGCTGTTCCGCGAACCGGCCGAGATCGACCTGAACCATGCCCTGGACGCGATGCAGGACGTCGCCCGGCTGCTGCAGCAGGAAGACTACGGAACCGCCATGAGCCGCATGGCTCGGCTGCGCGCCCCGCTGGACGCCTTCTTCGAGAAGGTCACGGTCAATGCGGCCGAGCCCGAATTGCGCCGCAATCGTCTGTATCTGTTGCACCGCGTCCGGTCCGCGATGGACCGGGTCGCCGATTTTTCACGTATCGAGGGCTGACGGAAACCATGGCACAGTGGGTGTACAGCTTCGGCGCCGGCCACAACGAGGGCAAGGCGAGCATGCGCAACCTGCTGGGGGGCAAGGGCGCCAACCTGGCGGAGATGGCCTCGATCGGCCTGCCCGTTCCCCCCGGCTTCACCATCACGACCGAGGTATGCACGGCCTTCTATGACAATGGCCGGCAATACCCGGACGCGCTGCTCTCGCAGGTCGAGACCGCGCTGGCGCGGGTCGAGCAGGCGGTCGGCCTGAAATTCGGTGCCAGCCAGAAACCATTGCTGGTCTCGGTCCGGTCGGGGGCACGGGTGTCGATGCCCGGCATGATGGACACGGTGCTGAACCTGGGCCTGAACGACACGACGGTGCGCGCGCTGGGCGCCGAGGCCAATGATGAACGTTTCGCCTGGGATTCCTATCGCCGCTTCGTGCAGATGTACGGCTCGGTCGTGCTGGGGGTCGATCACCATAATTTCGAGGAAGTGATCGAGCACACCAAGCTGGAAACCGGCGTTATCGAGGACACCGCCCTGACCGCCGCCGACTGGCAGCGCGTGGTGGAGGCATACAAGGACCTGGTGCAGCAGGCCACCGGCAAGCCGTTCCCGCAGGACCCGCACGAACAGCTTTGGGGCGCGATCGCTGCCGTGTTCAATTCCTGGCATAACCCGCGTGCGCAAACATATCGCAGACTGCACGATATCCCGGATGATTGGGGTACCGCCGTCACGGTCCAGGCGATGGTGTTCGGCAACCTCGGCGACAACTCCGCGACCGGCGTCGCCTTCACGCGTAATCCCTCGACTGGCGAGCGGGAGATCTTCGGCGAGTATCTGCCGAACGCGCAGGGCGAGGATGTCGTCGCAGGCATACGCACGCCGCAGCCGCTGACGAGCAAAGGCGCACGCGAGGCTCCGGGAACGGCACTCGAGTCCGCGATGCCTCGCGCATTCAACGAGCTCAAGGAGATTTTCGAT
>CAYZKM010000700.1:0-2656 GCA_964478525.1 uncultured Bifidobacterium sp. | reverse complement strand
GATTGATGTCCTTCAGCATCGAGGTGCCGGCCGCGGTGCCGTCGGTGATCCACAGCTCCCGGCCATGCGTGCTGTCGCCGGCCGCGAACAGCACCTTCCCGCCACCGATCGACGTCATGTATGCCGGGCTGGACGGGGCGCTGCCGAGGTTGATATCGACCAGCAGCGATGTCCCCGCACTGGTCCCGTCGGTGACCCACAGCTCGGCGCCATGGACCGAATCATCGGCCCGGAACACCACACGGCCCGTGCTGACCAGGGCGAAATCCCGCAGATCGCCCGAGCCGATCGGGTCGATGTCAGCCAGCAGGGAGGTTCCGCCGCCGGTTCCATCGGTGACCCACAACGCGTGGCCATGGATGGTGTCATCGGCAACGAAGACCGCCTTGCCCGCCTGGATCTGCTGGAAATACGCGGGATCGCTGCCGGCGGCGCCGGGTGCGATCTCGATCAGCGACGTGCCGCCCGCGGTGCCGTCGGTGACCCACAATTCCCGCCCGTTGGCCGCGGTTTCGCCCGACAGCAGGGCCAGGCCGTTGCCGATCGCGCTGATGGCGCGGACCGCGTCGAAATCGTGCAGGACGGCGGTGCCGGCTGCGGTGCCGTCCGAGACCATCAGATGCGCGCTGCCGCCCTGGTCGGCGTTGAACAGCACCGTGCCGGGGGCCAGCGCGGTCAGCAGCCTGGGGTTGGAACCCGGGGAGCCGCTGTCGATATCCGCCACCAGTGAGGTGTGCGCGGTCGTGCCGTCGGTGATCCACAATTCCTGCCCCGAGACACCGTCGTCGGCCGCGAACATGGCGCGTCCGCCGCCGATGGCGACGATGTATCCCGGCGTGGCGAGCGCCGCGCTCGAAACGCTGTCCAACAGCGTGTACGTGCCGGCTTCGCTACCATCGGTGACCCAGAGCCGCGGACCTGTCGACACTCCGGAGGCCCCGAACAAGGCCTTGCCGCCACCGATGGCGGTGATGGACTCGGGGAACGAGCCATAGATGGTCGGCGCGATTTCCTTCACCACCGACGTACCGGACGCAGTCCCGTCGGTCACCCACAACTCGGCGTTGTTGTAGGTATAGGCGGCAAAGGTGGACGCACGGAACAGCGTCAGGCCGTTGCCCAGCGCGGTGAACTGGCTGGCATGCGCCGACGAGTCGTCGACGGTGGCATTGACGTCCTTCAGCATCGACGTGCCGGCGGCCGTCCCGTCGGTGATCCAGAGCTCGACGCCACAGTCGAAGTCGCCCGCCTGGAACAATGCGGTGCCGTTGCCCGTCGCGGTGAAGGCCCGCGGGTAGGATGGGAACACGCCGGGGTCGATATCGCGCAGCAGGGATGTGCCACCGGCGGTGCCGTCGGTCACCCACAGCTCGACCCCATGGCTGGCGTCGTAGGCCGAGAATACGACCTTGCCGCCACCGATTGCCGTGAGACCGGCCGGACACGAGGACGCGGGGTCGATGTCCATCAGCAGGGATGTGCCGGCCGATGTGCCGTCGGTGACCCACAGCTCCGTCCCCGACGATGCGTTCGTCGCGACGAACACCGTCCTGGCACCGATGTTGACGAACGAGGCGGGATCGCTGCCCGCGGTGCCCGGATCGATATCCCGCAGCAGGGACGTGCCACCGGCGGTGCCGTCGGTGATCCACAGCTCGATGCCATGCGTGGTGTCATACGCCGAGAAAAGTGCCTTGCCGCCACCGATCGCGACAAAGCCCTGCGGGGCGGACGCGTCGGTCCCGCTGTTGATGTCCTTCAGCAGGGATGTGCCGCCGGCGGTGCCGTCGGTGACCCATAATTCGGCGCCGGCGGTGCCGTTATCGGCACTGAACAGGACCTTGCCGGCGCTCAGCGCGAAAAACGCGTCGGGCAGCGATCCGTATGTCCCGTTACGGATATCCTTCAGCATCGACGTGCCGGCGGCGGTGCCGTCGGTGATCCAGAGTTCGCGCCCGTTGACGGTGTTGTTGGCGACGAACAACGCCTTGTTGCCGCCGATCGCGGTGATGTGGGTGGGGTTGGATGACGTGGCGCCCGCGGCGATGTCGTCGAGCAGGGATGTCCCGCCGGTGGTGCCGTCGGTGACCCACAACTCGTATCCCGCGCCCGGCGTGTAGGCCGAGAATACCGCCTTGCCGCCGCCGATCGCGGTCAGCCCGGTCGGGGTGGCACCGGCACTTCCGGGGTTGATATCCCGCAGCAGGGATGTGCCCGCGGCGGTGCCGTCGGTCACCCACAGCTCGATCCCCGTGGCCGTGGTCGCCGCGGTGAAGACAACATGATCGTTGCCGATCGATGTCAGCTCGCAGGGCGTGGAACCGGCACTGCCTGGATTGATGTCGAGGACCAGCGACGTGCCTGCGGCGGTGCCGTCGGTCGACCAGAGTTCATAGCCGTACAGGCCATCGTCGGCTCGAAATAGAGCGCGCATGGTATACCCTTGGATGAAATAAAGTCAGACGAGATAATTCCATGAATATATCGCTACAGACGGCGTCAGACAACGAAATACCAACCGTGCCCTTGACATAAGAGCCGAATGCAGAAACGAAGTTGAAACCACATGTAACATACCGGCAGCACAACCTGTGGTTTATTGGTTGGCACGGAAACCGACCATAAAAAGAATCGCCAGAGGCAGCGCGAAACCGTT
>CAYZKM010000699.1:0-2657 GCA_964478525.1 uncultured Bifidobacterium sp. | reverse complement strand
TCTGGTCCATCGGGACCACCTGCGCATACCCGCCGCCCGCCGCGCCGCCCTTCATGCCGAAGCTCGGACCCAGCGAGGGTTCGCGCAGGCAGATCGCGGCGCGCTTGCCGATGCGGTTCAGCGCGTCGCCCAGCCCGACCGTGGTCGTGGTCTTGCCCTCGCCGGCGGGGGTGGGGCTGATGCCGGTGACCAGCACCAGCGCGCCATCGGGGCGGTCCTGGACGCTGTTGACGAAATCGATGCCGATCTTGGCCTTGTGGCGCCCATAGGGCTCGATCGCATCGTCGGGGATGCCCAGCCGGGACGCGATCTCGGCGATCGGGCGAAGCCTGGCGGCGCGAGCAATTTCAAGATCTGGATTCATCTCGGACAAACTCCCGGCGGGTGATGCCAAGCTCGTTAAGTGTCTCGGCGATGGCGGCGACTGCGCGATGCATGTCGTGCGGCATGATGGCGCCAATGCAGCCGACACGAAAGGTCGGGACCGGCGTGTTGAAGAAGTTGCTGATCAGGAACCCGCGCCGTTTCAGCCCGTCGACGAAGGCCTGCAGGTTCCAGTTCGGATCGGGCGGGGCATGCGTCACCGCAATGATCGGTCCCTGGTCCCGGATGTCCAGATAGGGCGTCAGGCCCAGGCCGGCCATGCCCTGGTGGAAGATGCGCGCATTCTCGGCATAGCGCGCCAGGCGGGCGGGGCGTCCGCCCTCGGCGTCGTGGAAATCGAGCGCGGTGTCCAGCGCGGCGACGATCTGCGCCGGCGGGGTGAAGCGTGGACGCCCGGCCCCTGCGCCGACCGACATCATGTGATTGTCGTGCAGGTCCAGCGACCAGCTTCCGGCCTGGCCGGCATTGGCTTCCAGCCGGTCGATCCGCGCCAGGGCGAAGGCGATGCCGGGAAACGCCTCCAGGCATTTGTTCGGGGTGAACACGGCGGCATCGATCTCGGGCTGCGCGGCAAGGTCCAGCGGGATGGCGCCGAAGGCCGAGACGGCATCGACGATCAGCCGCCGCCCGGCCGCGCGCACCACCGCGCCCACCGCCGCCACGTCATGGATCACGCCGGTACCGGTCTCGGACTGCACCAGCCCGACATGGCCCAGGGCGGGGTCCGCGGCCAGGGCGGCCGCCACCGCGTCCGCCGGCACCGGGCGCAGCGGCGACATCGGCAGCGTCACCGGCACCCGCCCGGCCTCGCGGGTCAGGCGCACCATGCTGTCGGCATAGCGCCCGGTATGCGGGATCAGGACCTTGCCGGCCGGTGGGACCAGGCTGCGGATGGCGGCTTCCGTCACGATATGGCCGCTGCCCTGCAGGGGCAGGCAGGTGTGCACGCCCGGCTCGCCGCCGGCCAGGCGCAACAGCCGTTCGCGCACGCCGGCATACAGCGGGGCGAAGGCGCGGTCCCACGGGGCGAAGTCCCGGGTCAGCGCGGCCTTGACCTCGGGGCGGGTGGTGACGGGTCCGGGGATCAGCAACAGCATGCGCAAGGATTTGCACGCCGCCGCCGGGAAATCCACCCACCCCGGCGCCGGCCGTGCTATCGGTGATGGCCATGACCCTGCCATTCGTCCTGCCCGACTGGGTGCCCTGGTGGCTGCCGCTGGTGCTGCTGTTGCCGGCGCTGCTGTATGCTGTCGCGTTCCTGTTCATGCCGTTCAGCGTCATCGGCGTGAAATCCCGCCTTGAGGTGATCGAGGCGCGGCTGGACGAGATCCAGCACGAGATCCGCCACCTGGCGCTGCGCCTGCCCGCCGCGTCGCGGGAAGCGGATTTCGAGGAGGTCTACGCCCCCCGCTCGGCCGAGCGTCACGCCAGGCCGGCGGAACCGGCGCCGCTGCGACCGCCGATCCCGCCGGCGGCCTATGAACTGCCCGACGACGACGACCTGCCCGAGGACCGCCCGGCTCCACCGCCCAGCCTGCGCCCGATCCGGCGCAGCGAACCGCCGCCGCGGCCGACCCGGTCGGAGCCCCGGCTGGACTGGCCGCGATAGGCGGGTCCGCACCGCCCGCCCCACAAACACGTTGACCTGACGCGCCCGGGCGTGCATCGCTGCGGCATGGATCACGCCTTCACCCTGGCCAATGCCCGCCGACGCCGCCGTCCCAGGACGGGGGTGTGGCGCGTGCGCGCGGCCTGAGGCCGATCCGTACCGCAAGCACAAAGGCCCCCGTCGGCAGCGACGGGGGCCTTTGTGCTTTCAGGGTGCTTCCCGTCGCTGTCCGATCCCACGCACAGGAGCACCGACATGGACAGCATCCAGACCGCCGACCCGTTTCACGCCGTGATGGACGTCACGCCCCGCCCGCCGATCGTATTCTGTGGCGGGCAGGGGTCCTGGCTGACCGACACCCGGGGCAACCGCTATCTGGATTTCGTCCAGGGCTGGGCAGTGAACTGTCTGGGGCATGCGCCGCCGCCGATCCTGGACGCGCTGGCGCAGCAGGCATCGCGGCTGATCAATTGCAGCCCGGCCTTCTACAACGACCGGATGATCCGGCTGTCGGCGCTGATCGCGGCCCATAGCGGGCTGGACCATGTCTTCCTGGCCAATAGCGGCGCCGAGGCCAACGAGGGCGCGATCAAGCTGGCCCGGAAATGGGGCAGCCTGCATCGCGGCGGAGCCTATGAGATCATCACCATGGACCACGGCTTCC
>CAYZKM010000698.1:0-2659 GCA_964478525.1 uncultured Bifidobacterium sp. | reverse complement strand
AACCCGGTGGCGCGCGATTTGTGGATCGACGCCGGATGGCGCGTCGGCCTGGCGCTGATCTTCGCCTTCGCGGCCCAGTATGTCGCGCATCTGATCGTCCGCCATCCGCTGTCGCGCCTGGACGCGGCCAATCGCCGCCGCCGCCGGGTGGACGGAAAGGCAGACGCCGAGGACGACGAGCAGGCCGCCGTCGGCGATGCAGAGGATGCCGGGGCCGAGGATGCCTGGGCCGAGGATGCCGGGGCCGGACCGGCGGACGACGAGCACAGCGGCACCGCGCGGGCCGAGGCGGGCGAGGTCGAGGCGCAGCCCTATCGCCCCGGCCGGTCCTCGGCCCTGGCGGCGCTGCGGCTGATCCCGTTCGTGCTCGCCCGCTTCGCGCTGGAAATGATCCCGGTGGTCGCGATGCTGATCGCGGGCCATCTGGTGGCCGGGTCCTCGCTGGGCGGCAATACCACCAGCCAGCTGATCGTGCTGGCGATCGTCGACGCCACCGCGGTGTCGGCGGCGATGATGCGGTCGGCGCATATGCTGCTGTCGCCGGATTCGGGGGACCTGGCGCTGCTGGACCTGCCGCCGCGCTGGGCCGCCTATCTGACGCGGTGGTTCCGCCGCCTGGTGATCATTGCCGTGTTCGGCTATGGCTTCGGCGAGGTCGGCTATCTGCTGGGCCTGTCGGACGTCGCCTATGCCGCGGTGCAGAAGACGGTCGGGCTGGTGCTGGTGGTCTGCATCGGCGCCATCGCGCTGCGCAACAAGCGGCTGGTGCGCCGCTGGCTGCGCGCCCCGCCCGAGGCGACCGGGACCATGGCGGCGCTGCGCAACCGGCTGGCGAAGTCGTGGCATTGGATCCTGATCTTCCTGCTGGCGGTGAACTGGGTGGCCTGGGCGATCGGGGCGCGCGGCAATGCCGCGCCGGCGCTGCGCACGGTGGTGCTGACGGCACTGGTCGTGGTGGCGGCGCGCGTCGCGCAGCTGGCCGCGTTCACGCTGCTCGACCGGCTGATGCGCATGGCCGGGGAATCCGGCAGCGATGGTGTGGAGCTGGAGCACCGGCTGCGCAGCTACCACCCGGCGCTGACCGCGGTCGCCTCGGTGCTCGTCTATATGGTCGCCATGCTGGTGTTGCTGCAGATGTATGGCATGGGCGGGCTGGGCTGGATGATCTCGTCCGAGCTGGGCCGGCGCTTCATGTCGGCGCTGGCGATGCTGGGTATCACCGTCGTCGTCGCGTTCGCCGTGTGGGAAGCGGTGAACATGGCGATCCAGCGCCATCTGGCGAAGCTGACGCGCGATGCGCAGACCGCCCGGTCCGCCCGCATCCGCACGCTGCTGCCGCTGCTGCGCACGACGCTGATCGTGACGATCGGCGTGGTGGCCGGCTTGATGGTGCTGAGCGAGATCGGCGTGAACATCGCCCCGTTGCTTGCCGGTGCCGGCATCATCGGCATCGCGATCGGCTTCGGGTCGCAGCGCCTGGTGCAGGACCTGATCACCGGCATTTTCCTGCTGCTGGAGAATGCGATGCAGGTGGGCGACGTGGTGCGGGTGGGCAATGCGGCGGGCGTGGTCGAGAGCCTGTCGGTGCGCACGATCCGGCTGCGGTCCGAGGATGGGTCGGTGCATGTGATCCCGTTCAGCGCCGTGACCACGGTCACGAACCTGACCAGGGACTACAGCCGAGCGGTGGTGCAGATCGGGGTTGGGTATAATGAGGATTTTGATCGGGTGGTCGAGGCGATGAAGGAGATCGTGCGCGAGATGCGCGCCGAACCGGCCTGGCAGTCGATCATCCAGGAAGACCTGGAGATGATGGGCCTGGATCAGTTCGGCGATTCAGCGATCATCATCAAGGGCCGCATCAAGTGCACCGCGTTCGGGCGGTGGTCGGTGGGGCGCGAGTTCAACCGCCGCCTGAAGACGAAGTTCGAGGCGTTGAAGATCGAAATTCCCTACCCCTATCGCAAGCTGGTGATCGAGGGCCAGGCGGCGGCGGATGCCGGGATCGCGATGCCGGCGGCGGAACCGAAGGCACCGGTCGCGGGCTGACCGCGCGGCGGCACGGGTCGCGGGCTGACCGCCCGCGCCTTCCGTGTCGCGGGCCGATCTTCTCGGCCCGCGCCAATCACACCGCCAGTTCGACGCAGACCGGCACGTGATCCGACCCCCGCTCCCAATCCCGCGCATCGCGATGCACCCGGTGCGACACCAGGGCCGGCACGAGGTCGGGCGTGACCCACACATGGTCCAGCCGCCGTCCGCGATCGGATGCACGCCAGTCGCGGTTGCGATAGGACCACCACGTGTACAGCTTCTGGTCCGCCGGCACGAAGTGGCGCAGCGCGTCGACGAAGCCGGTGTTCAGCCAGGCGGTCAGGCCCTCGGTTTCCGGCGGCGTGTGGCTGACCACGTCCAGCAACTGCTTGTGGCTCCAGACATCGTGCTCCAGCGGGGCGATGTTCAGATCACCGACCAGCACCGCGCGCGCCAGCCCGGTGCGGGCGGCGAACCACAGCCTTGCCTCGGCGATGAAGTCCAGCTTGTGGCCGTATTTCTCGTTCTGCACCCGGTCCGGAACGTCGCCGCCCGCCGGCACATAGAAATTGTGCAGCTCCATCAGGCCGCCCGCGGTCTCGATCCCCGCCGCCACGTGCCGGCA
>CAYZKM010000697.1:0-2661 GCA_964478525.1 uncultured Bifidobacterium sp. | reverse complement strand
AATACGTCTCGGCGATCTTGCCGAACACACCGGCGAAACCGGCGGGAATGTCCGACTCCTCCTTCTGGTAGCTGGCCTTCAGCAGGATATCGCCGACTTCCTTGCCCGGCGTGGCGGTCATCTTCTCCACCCCGATCACCAGCGCGAACCGCCCGCGCCCGGACAGCAGGAAATCCCGCGCGCCGTGGATCGCCGCCGAACCGGAGGCACAGGCGTTCTCGTAGCGGGTGATCGGCCTGAAGCGCAGCTCCGGCACGTGCTGCAGCACCAGCGAGGCCGGGAAGTCCTGGCCCGAGAAACCGTTGTTGAACAGGCTGACGAAGCTGGCCTCGATCTCGTGCGCCTCGATCCCCGCATCCGCGATGGCCGCGCCGGCGACGCGCCCGATCAGGGATTCGATATCGGGATCGTCGAGCTTGCCGAACGGCGAATGCGCCCAGCCGACGATGCAGGCTTCGGTCATGAGTGGTCCTCCTGGATCAGATGGCCGCAGCCTAGCCGATCCGGCGGCGGAAGGCGACGGGGGCCCCCACCAAGGGAGTGTCCAGCTTGCCGTCGCGCCGCCAAATCCCGATCATCGGCGCACCAGCAGGAGGACCCGCCATGACCACCCGATCCGTGATCGGCGACGCACCGAAGCGGCGCGAGGATCAGCGCTTCGTCACCGGCCACGGGTCCTATCTGGACGATCTGCGCTTCGACGGCCTGACCCATGCCGTCATCCTGCGCTCGCCGCATGCCCACGCGACGATCGACCGGATCGACACCGCCGCCGCCCGCGCCGCGCCCGGGGTGCTGGCGGTGCTGACCAGCGCCGAGACGCGCGCCGACGCGCTGAACCCGATGCGCCCCACCGTCGAGGCCAATGTCCAGACCGGGGAACCCTTCGCCTTCCTGCCGCAGCCCCTGCTGGCCGAGGGCAAGGTGCGCCATGTCGGCGAACCCGTCGCCGTGGTCGTGGCGGAAACCCATGCGCAGGCGATGGACGCCGCCGAACTGATCGCGATCGACTATACCGCGTTGCCCGCCGTCATCACCGCCGCCGAGGCACGCGCCCCCGGCGCCCCGCAGATCGCCGCCGAGGTGGCGGGCAATGTCTGCGTCGACTGGCATTGGGGCGACCGGGCAGCGGTCGATGCCGCGTTCGCCACGGCGGCGCACCGGGTCTCGATCCGGGTGCACAACCACCGCATCGTCACCAGCCCGATGGAGCCGCGCGGCGTCATCGGGTCATGGGACCCGGTCCGACAGCGCTACACGGCCCATGTGTCCAGCCAGAACATCCATGGCAACCGCGACAACACCGCCCGAGCCCTGGGCGTGCCGCCCTCGGCCGTGCGTTTCATCGCCCCCGATGTCGGCGGCGGGTTCGGCGCCAAGAACTTCCTGTATGCCGAACACGCGCTGATCCCCTGGGCGGCGCGACGGGTGGGGCGGGTGGTGAAATGGATCGCCACCCGCACCGAGGTCTTCCTGAGCGACCACCAGGCCCGCGACCACCTGGCCGAGGCGGAACTGGCGCTGGACGCGGACGGGCGGTTCCTGGCCATCCGCGTCGGCAGCGACGCCAATATCGGCGCCTACATGGCCGGCGGGGCGGGCGGGCTGCAGACCTTCCAGTACCCGCATCTGCAGGGCACGGTCTATGCGATCCCCGCCATCGCCATCCATGTGCGCGTGGTCCTGACCAATGCCGCGCCGGTCGGCGTGACCCGCTCGCCCGGCTTTTCCGAGACCGTCAACATCATGGAGCGCCTGGTCGATGCCGCCGCGCGCCAATGCGGGTTCGACCGGGCCGCGCTGCGGCGGCGGAACTTCGTGCCGGCGCACGCCATGCCCATGACCAACGCGTTCGGCTTCCAGGTGGACAGCGGCACCTTCCCCGAAACCTTCGACCGCGCCCTGGCGCTGGCCGACCTCGGCAGCTTCGAGGCCCGCCGCCGTGACAGCGAGGCGCGGGGGAAACTGCGCGGCCTGGGCTTCGCCTATCACATCAAGGGCACCGGCGGATCGCCGCAGGAGAATGTGGACATCCGCTTCGAGGCCGACGGCACGGTATCCCTGATCACCGGCACGCAGACCATCGGCCAGGGCCACGAGACCACCTTTCCGCAGATCCTGGCCGACCGGCTGGGCGTGCCGAACCATCTGATCCGGCTGCGGCAGGGCGATACCGACCTGATCCCGATGGGCGGCGGGCATGGCAGCTCGCGCGCCACCTACATGGGCGGCACGGCGATGTGGCGCGCATCCGAGGAGATCGTCGCCAAGGGCAGGCACATCGCCGCGCACGCACTCGGCGCGGACGTCGCGGCGATCCGGTTCCAGGACGGCATGTTCGCCGCCCCCGCCACCAACCGCACGATCGGGCTGCTGGATGTCGCCGAGCGTGCGCGCGAGATTGGCATGCCGCTGGATACGTATCATCACTGGACACGGGAACACATGACCTTCCCCAACGGGGCCCATGTGGTGGAGGTGGAGATCGACCGGGAAACCGGTGCCACCGCCCTGGTGCGCCATACCGCGGTCGATGATTACGGCGTGCTGGTCAACCCGATGGTCGCGGCCGGGCAGGCGCATGGCGCGATGGCCCAAGGCGCGGGCCAGGCCCTGCTGGAAGCGGCGGTGTATGACGCCGCGTCGGGACAGCCCGTCACC
>CAYZKM010000696.1:0-2671 GCA_964478525.1 uncultured Bifidobacterium sp. | reverse complement strand
CGAGGCCGACCGCCGCCTGATCGCGGAACGCATCGTGCGCCTGAAGAAAGAGCTTGAGCAGGTGCGCCGCACGCGCGGGCTGCACCGGTCGGCCCGCAAGCGCGTGCCGTTCCCGGTCGTCGCGCTGGTCGGCTATACCAATGCCGGGAAATCCACGCTGTTCAACGCCTTGACGGGAGCCGAGGTGGTGGCGCGCGACCAGCTGTTCGCCACGCTGGACCCGACGATGCGCGGGCTGCGGCTGCCGTCCGGACGGCGGGTGATCCTGTCGGATACGGTGGGCTTCATCAGCGAACTGCCCCACGAGCTGGTGGAGGCGTTCCGCGCCACGCTGGAGGAAGTCGCGGAAGCCGATGTCATCCTGCATGTCCGTGACGCCTCCCATCCGGAAACGGTGGAGCAACGCGCCGACGTCATGCGCGTGCTGGACGACATGGTGAAGGACGGCACGCTGGACCCGGCCTGGCCGGAACGGATGATCGAGGTGATGAACAAGGCCGACCTGCTGGGCGGTGTCGACCAGGTGGCGCTGCGCGACGACGCCGTGGCCGTCTCGGCCATCACCGGCGAAGGCCTGCCCGCGCTGAAGGATGCCATCGACCGGCGCATCTCGGCGGGCATGGAGCTGACCGACTACGATATCCCATCCGCCGATGGCGCCCGCCTGGCCTGGCTGTACCAGCATGGCGAGGTGGTCGACCGGCAGGACGACGATGCCGCGGTGCATGTGAAGGTGCGGCTGCTGCCGGCTGACCGCGCCCGTTTCGAACGCCAATGACCGGGCTGTCCGCCGCCCGGCTTGGCGTCGTTGCCGACCTGCTGCGGCAGGCGGCGCGGCGCGAGATCCTGCCGCGCTTCCGCAACCTGGCCGAGGGCTCGGTGCGCACCAAGTCCGGCCCCCTGGACCTGGTGACCGAGGCCGATGAGGCCGCCGAGACGATGATCGAGGCCGGCCTGCGCGCCGCCTTCCCCGGCTGTGTCGTGGTGGGCGAGGAAGCCGCGACCGCCGATCCCGCGCTGCTGCACACGCTGAAGGATGCCGATCTGGCGTTCGTGGTCGATCCGGTGGACGGGACGGCGAATTTCGCCGCGGGCCTGCCGCTGTTCGGCGTGATGGCGGCGGCAATCGTGCGCGGCGAGATCGTGGCCTCGGCGATCCACGATCCGCTGGGCGACGACACGGCGATGGCCGTGCGCGGCGAGGGCGCCTGGACCGAAAGCCCGGACGGCAGGCGCCGCGACCTGCGCGTGGCCGCCCCGGCACCGGTGGAACGGATGGCGGGGAACGTCGCCTGGCGCTTCCTGCCCGAACCGCAGCGATCCCTCGTCTGCTCCAACCTCCCCCGCCTCGGCGGCTGCTGGGACTACCGCTGCTCGGCCCATGAGTACCGGATGGTGGCCGGCGGGCACTGCCATTTCCTGTTCTTCAACCGGCTGCACCCGTGGGATCACGCCCCCGGCTGGCTGCTGCACCGCGAGGCCGGCGGGTTCGCCCTGCGCCTGGACGGGCAGGCATATGACCCGACGACAACCGCGAGCGGACTGATCTGCGCCCCTGACCGGGAGAGCTGGGCGGCGCTGCGGGAAACGCTGCTGGGCGTGCGAGGGTAGCAGCCTCCCCCTACGACCCATCCCCCCGGGCCCACGCGATCGATGCCCGGGCCAGCGCGTCGATCGAATCTACCACGCCGACCCTCAGAACCCCGGCCGGCCCCGCCTGGACACCCAGCGGGATCTCGGTGCATCCCAGCACCACCGCGCGCGCGCCACGCGCACCCAGATCGTTGACCACCTCGGCCAGCGGGGCAAACGCCTCGGCCACCCGATTGGCTTTCACCAGCGCGATCGACGGCGACACCAACCGGTCCATCTGCGCCTGGCTGGGCGTGATACAGGTCCAGCCCTGGGTTTCCAGCCGCTGCTGATACAGCCGCATGTGCAGCGTCGCCTGCGTGCCCATCAGCCCGATCGGCCCACCGGTCACACCCATCCGGCGCAGATCGGCGGCCGCGGCGTCGACGATATGGAAGATCGGCACACCCGCCGCCTCGGCCATCGGTTCGTACCAGCCATGCGCCGTATTGCACGGGATCGCGATCGCCCCCGCGCCGGCCTGGCGCAACCCGGCGATGCCGCGCAGCAGCCAGGGCAGGGGGTCTTCTCCGCCGGCGAGCTTGCCGCGCGTGCGGTCCGGCACCCGCGGGTCGGACCACAGGACCGTCGGGATATGCTCCTGATCACGGGTCGCCGGGGTCAGCAGGGTCAGCCGCAGCATGAACTGCGCACTCGCCAGCGGGCCCATCCCGCCCAGCACACCCAGGATTCGGTCGTTGCCGTTCATGCGCCATGCTCCCGCCGAGCCGCCTGGACCAACGTGTCCAGGGTGCTGAGGAAGCGGGAGCGGTCCTGTTTCGTCAATGGTGGTGGCCCGCCGGTGTTCAGCCCCATCTCGCGCAGATGCCGCGACACCTCGCGCCCGGCCAGGGCGTTGCCGATATTGTCGGCGGTCCAGACCTTGCCGGTGGGCGACAGCGCGCGGGCGGATTTCGCCAGGCAGCGGGAAGCCAGGGGGATGTCCGATGTCACGCAGACATCAGCGGGGGTGATCTTCTCGGGGATCCAGTCATCCGCTACGTCCGCGCCGGCGGCGACAGTGATCATCGCGATATTG
>CAYZKM010000695.1:0-2677 GCA_964478525.1 uncultured Bifidobacterium sp. | reverse complement strand
AAGAACGTCATCGTCATCCTGATGTCGATCGAGCTGATGCTGCTTGCGGTCAACCTGAACCTGGTGGCGTTTTCGGCCGCGCATGGCGACATGGCGGGACAGGTGCTGGCCATGCTGGTGCTGACCGTGGCCGCGGCCGAGGCGGCGATCGGGCTGGCCATCGTCGTGATCTATTTCCGCAACCGCGGATCGATCCAGGTTGAAGACGTCAACCTGATGAAGGGCTGACATGATCTACGCTCTCGCCATCTTCGCGCCGCTGGTCGGCGCCTGCATCTCGGGCCTTCTGGGCAGGGTGATCGGCGACCGCGGGGCGATGTTCGCCTCGGTGGCCGGCATGGTCGTCGCGGCGATCTGCGGCCCGATCGCGTTCTTCCAGCTGGTGAACGGGCACGCCCATGCCGGCGTGCTGGAGATCGCGCCCTGGGTCGAGGCCGGCCGGTTCCACGTGGCGTGGGCATTGCGCTACGACACGTTGTCGGCGGCGATGGTCGCCATGGTGTCGTTCGTGTCGATGCTGATCCATGTCTACTCGATCGGCTACATGGGCCACGACGCCCGCCCGCGCTACCGGTTCTTCGCCTATCTGTCGCTGTTCACCTTCGCGATGCTGATGCTGGTGACGGCCGACAACCTGCTGCAGCTGTTCTTCGGCTGGGAAGGCGTGGGCCTGTGTTCGTACCTGCTGATCGGCTACTGGTATGACCGCCCGTCGGCCTGTGCCGCGGCGATCAAGGCCTTCATCGTCAACCGCGTGGCCGACCTGCCCTTCGCGGTGGGCCTGGCGCTGATCTACTTCAAGTTCGGTTCGATCGAGTTCGCGGTGATCTTCCCCGCGGCCGCGCAGCATCTGGCGGACACCTACCGTGTGTTCGGCTGCACCTTCCCGGCGCTGGAAGTGATCGGGGTGTTGCTGTTCATCGGCGCCATGGGCAAGTCGGCGCAGCTTGGCCTGCATGTGTGGCTGCCCGACGCGATGGAAGGCCCGACGCCGGTGTCGTCGCTGATTCATGCGGCGACGATGGTGACCGCGGGCGTGTTCCTGATGGCGCGGATGTCGCCGCTGATGGAATTCGCGCCCTATGCGCTGGGCTTCGTGACCTTCATCGGCGCGTCCACCGCGCTGTTCGCCGCCACCGTCGGGTGCGTGCAGAACGACATCAAGCGGGTCATCGCCTATTCGACCTGTTCGCAGCTTGGCTACATGTTCGTCGCCGCCGGCGTCGGCGCCTATCAGGCCTCGGTGTTCCATCTGATCACGCACGCCTTCTTCAAGGCGCTGCTGTTCCTGGGCGCGGGCTCGGTCATCCATGCCATGTCAGACGAGCAGGACATGCGGAACATGGGCGGGCTGGCGAAGCTGATCCCGGTGACCTGTGCGGTGATGTGGATCGGCAATCTGGCGCTGGCGGGCATTCCGCCGCTGGCCGGCTCCTACTCGAAGGACGCGATCATCGAGGCCGCGTTCGCCGCGCATAGCGGGATCGGCCTGTATGCCTTCATCTGCACGGTGCTGGCCGCGTTCCTGACGGCTTTCTATTCCTGGCGTCTGCTGTTCATGACCTTCCACGGCAAGTCGCGCGCCGACCATCATGTGATGGAGCATGTGCACGAAAGCCCGATGGTGATGCTGGTGCCGCTGATGGTGCTGTCGGTCGGCGCGATCTTCGCCGGCTGGGCGCTGTCGGACTGGTTCATCGGCCACGACGAGCATGCGTTCTGGCATGGCGCGATCTTCACCGGCCCGAACAACCATGTGCTGGAATCGATGCACCATCTGCCGGGATGGGTCGGGCTGCTGCCTTTGGTGATGGCGGTGGCGGGCATCGCGCTGGCCTGGGTGATGTATATCGCCAACCCGCTGCTGCCGGTGCGGCTGGCTGGCTCGTTCCGCTCGATCTATCTGTTCCTGTTGAACAAATGGTATTTCGACGAGCTGTACGACGCGATCATCGTGCGTCCCTGCGTGCGCCTGGCCCGCGTGCTGTGGCAGGTCGGGGATGCCGGGCTGATCGATGGCGTGCCGAACGGGCTGGCCGAGATCACCGCCGGCGGATCGCGTCAGGCGGTGAAGATCCAGACCGGATCCCTGGCGATCTATGCCTTTGTCATGCTGATCGGCGTTGTCGCGCTGGTCGGACTCTTCATGCTGGTCCGGTAAGACAATGAACACCGTTGGATTTCCGCTTCTTTCCCTGATCACCTGGCTGCCTCTGGTCGGTGGGCTGGTGATCCTGTCGATCCGTGGGGATGAGGAGACCGTCGCCATCAACGCCCGCTGGACCGCGCTGTGGACCAGCCTGATCGTGCTGGTGCTGTCGCTGGTGCTGTGGATCCGCTTCGACGGCGCCGATCCCGGGTTCCAGTTCGTCGAGGACGTGCAATGGCTGCCCGCGTTCAAGGTCAGCTACAAGCTGGGCGTCGACGGCATCTCGGTGCTGTTCGTCCTGCTGTCCACCGTGCTGACGCCGATCTGCATCCTGGCGAGCTGGGAGAGCGTGCATACCAAGGTGCGGGAGTTCATGCTGAGCTTCCTCATCCTGGAAACGATGATGGTGGGCATGTTCAGTGCCCTGGATTTCATCCTGTTCTACATGTTCTTCGAGGCGGTGCTGATCCCGATGTACCTGATCATCGGGGTCTGGGGCGGGCCGCGGCGCGTCTACGCCGCGGTGAA
>CAYZKM010000694.1:0-2701 GCA_964478525.1 uncultured Bifidobacterium sp. | reverse complement strand
TGCAGGATCGCATGCTCGATGCCGCCGATATACTGGTCTACCGGCATCCAGTGATCGACCGCGGCGCGCACCAGGGGCAGGGTCTCCTCGGTCGCGTTGCAATACCGCGCGAAATACCAGGAGCTGTCGACGAACGTGTCGAACGTGTCGGTTTCCCGCCGGGACGGCGTGCCGCATTTCGGGCAAGCGACATGCTTCCAGGTGGGATGGTGGTCCAGCGGGTTGCCGGGGCGGTCGAAGGTGACGTCGTCGGGCAGCTTCACCGGCAACTGGCTGTCGGGGACCGGCACGACGCCGCAGGCCTCGCAATGGATCACCGGGATCGGGCAGCCCCAGTAGCGCTGGCGGGAGATGCCCCAGTCGCGCAGGCGCCAGTTGGTGACACCCTCGCCCACGCCTTTCCGGGCCAGCGCGTCGATGGCGGCGCGCTTGGCGGCATCGACGTCCAGCCCATCCAGGAAGGCCGAGTTGTACGCCGCGCCCGGCCCGATATAGGCTTCCTTGCCGATGGCGAAGCTGGCCGGGTCGGCGCCGGGCGGCAGCACCACGGGGATGACGGTCAGGCCGTATTTGCGGGCGAAATCCAGGTCGCGCTGGTCATGGCCCGGGCAGCCGAAGATGGCGCCGGTGCCGTATTCCATCAGCACGAAATTGGCGATCCACACCGGGAAGGTCGCGCCCGGGATGAACGGGTGCTTCACCCGGATGCCGGTGTCATAGCCGTGCTTCTCCGCCGTCTCGATCACCGCTTCCGAGGTGCCCATGCGGCGGCATTCGGCGACGAATTCGGCCGCTTTCGGGTCGCGCGCGGCGGCGGCGGCGGCCAGCGGATGTTCCGGCGCGATGGCCAGGAAGGACATGCCGAACAGCGTGTCGGGGCGGGTGGTATAGACCTCGACCGTGTCGATGCCGGCTTCCGGCGCCGCCAGGTCGAAATGCAGGCGCGCGCCTTCTGACCGGCCGATCCAGTTGGCCTGCATCAGGCGGACGCGTTCCGGCCAGCGGTCCATCGTGTCCAGCGCCGCCAGCAACTCGGGCGCGTATTTGGTGATGGACAGGAACCACTGACTGAGCTGCTTCTTCTCGACCAGCGCGCCCGAGCGCCAGCCGCGGCCGTCGATCACCTGTTCATTGGCCAGGACGGTGCCGTCGACCGGGTCCCAGTTGACCCAGCTTTCCTTCCGCTCCACCAGGCCGGCGCGCAGCATGTCCAGGAACAGCTTCTGCTGGTGCTTGTAATAGGTGGGATCGCAGGTCGCGAACTCCCGCTCCCAATCCAGCGACAGGCCCATGCGCTTCAGCTCGGCGCGCATGTTGGCGATGTTCTCGTAGGTCCACTTGGCGGGGTGCGTGTTGCGTTCGCGCGCGGCATTTTCCGCCGGCAGGCCAAACGCGTCCCATCCCATCGGGTGCAGCACCGAGAAACCGCGGGCGCGCTTGTAGCGTGCGACGACATCGCCCAGCGTGTAGTTGCGCACATGGCCCATGTGGATCTTGCCGCTGGGATAGGGGAACATCTCCAGCACATAGTATTTGGGCTTGCCGTCGGTCGGCACGTCATCGACCCGGAAGCAGCCGCGCTGGTCCCAGGCCTGTTGCCACCTGGGTTCGGCGGCATTGAAGTCATAGCGCGGGCCTTCGGCCGCGACGGAAACGCTGCTCTCGTTCATGCCGAATGTATCGGTCCCGGCGGCGCGGCTTGCAAGAGCGTCTTGGTGACGGGCGCGGATTTGGCGGGCGCCCCGCCGGGCGGGGCTAGAGCATGATCACGCTGAGCGGAATCGTGGCAGCGGGTGAATCATGCGATCAGACAACAAGATAGCGCGCGCTGACCGTTTACGGTCAGCGCGCGCTAGCCGGCGGACGGGTTCTGTTCCCGCAGACGCCGAGCGCGGTCCAGGACCTTGTTCTCGATTTCGCCGACCGTTACGGGGCTGACCGGGGCGTCGACCCATTGCCCGCGCTGCAGCACCTGGCGGAAGATCGTCACCTTCACGCCGTCGCTGCGCAGGTCCTTCGTCAGGATATAGGCCGTGGCCTTGAACCGCTCGTCCGGGGATGATTGCGGTGTGTACCAGTCCGTGATGATCACGCCGCCGAACGGATCGGCCGATGACAGGGGCATGAAGCCCAGCGTATCCAGCGCGCCGCGCCACAGATAGGCGTTCACGCCGATCCCGGATCCGGGCCCGCCCGGTCCGCCACTGCGCCGATTGCGGTCGGTGCCGAAGATGATCCCCGCGTCCTCCCCACCGATGCTGCCGGTGTTCGGGCCAGGCACGAAGATGAAGTTCGGATCGGTCGGATTCGGGCGGCTGTTGCCGCAGCCCGACAATCCGGCAACGAGTCCCAGTCCGACGGCAAGGGTGGCGAATCGAACGCGTGTCATGGAATGTCCATATCTGGCCTTTCCCGGCTTCCTAATGCGTCTGGGCATGGGCGCCAAGTGCCAAGCGCATTCCCGCGCGATTCTCGGTGTCATGGCGGGCACCGCCGGGGCGGCAGGCGTGGTGGGATGGCCCACAAAAAGAAAGCGGCGGGGTTGCCCCCGCCGCCATCCATTCTGGACCTGTGACAGGTCTTACCAGGTAACCTGGGTGCCGATGACGAAACCCTGGCCCTGCACCTGGTTGTTCGCGACGCCCGCCGTGCCGGTCGCGAAGTTGAAGCCGCCCTGCTTGCGGTTCTGGTACAGGTAGTC
>CAYZKM010000693.1:0-2706 GCA_964478525.1 uncultured Bifidobacterium sp. | reverse complement strand
GAGCTGATCGCGGGGCTGGCGCAGACGGCGTCCCGCCTGGTCGGGTCGCTGAACCGGGTGATCCAGGATGTGCGGCTGCGCCTGTCGCGCGCCGAGCGCGGCCTGCCCGACCTGCCGGGCCTGGTCGGCACCGCACGCCAGCGGCTGGACGACCGGGCCGAGCGGCTGGCGCTGGCGGTGCCGAACCTGGTGGAGCGCCGCCGCCAGGCCCTGGTCGCGGTGGAGCGCCGCCTGCCCGACCTGCCGGCACGGCTGGAAGCGGCGCGCGAGCGGGTGCGGGAACGCGGATTGCGGCTGGTGCTGGCCCTGCCGAACCTTGCCGGCAAGCGCCGAGCCGAGCTGAGCCTTGCCGGCCAGCGGCTGGTGGGGGGGCTGCGCCAGGCGGTCGGGTCGATCCATAACCGGGCCAACCGGCTGCTGGGCCGGGTCGGCGACGCGCCGGTGCGGGCCTCGCTGCGGGAAGCCCAGGCGCGCCTGGATGGCTCGGCGCAACGGCTGGAGGCGCTGTCGCCGCTGGCCGTGCTGGGGCGCGGCTATGCGCTGGTGTCGGACCATGCCGGGCGGCCGCTGACCAGCGCCGGCGCGGTCAGGCCGGGGTCGCGGCTGTCGCTGCGCTTCGCCGATGGCGAGGTGAAGGCGACCGCCGACGCCAGGCGCGGCCCCGACGGGCAGGGTGCGCTGCCGCTGTAGAGCGCTTTCCGGCTGACCGTAACCGGTCCCTGCTATTGCCAGAACAGCCGGTTCAGCCGCGCGGCGGCATACAGGATGGCGCCGTCATGGAACAGGTAGACGACCTGGTCCGGCTTGTAGGTGTCGAACACATAGGTCCGCAGCGCGCGGACCTGGTCCGGCGTCATGCGTTCCAGATTGTTCAGCGAGAAATGCCGGACCTCGTGGAAATACTCGGCCAGGTAGCCCGCGCTCATGGCGCCGAAGGAATCGGACAGCACCAGCACCCGCCCGCCGTCCACCCGCGGCGAGCGATAGCGGGAGACATCGGCCAGGATCGCCGCGATGGGGCCGAGATCGTCGGCATAGCAGGGCGCGCCGAAACACCGCTCGATGCCGGCGGCGGCCCAGTCCGGCTCCTTCACGTCTTCGCGGAAGCCGAGGCCGGGCATGAACTGATTGAGATCGGACGTCTTCTGCGTCGGGTGCATCGGCACATCGACCTGGCGGGTGCGGCCCAGCACGGTCTCGGACGCGGCCTCGATCAGCCGCTTCGCGCCCATGCCCCACCAGTGGAAGCTGGCCCAGGGGATCACCGGGTCGGTCTGGCGCACGGTCCTGGCGGTATCCAGCAGGTACAGGAACGCCCCGGCCTCGGCGGGCGGGATCTTCGCACCGATGCGGGGCACGGTGGGGCGGGCGGCGTCGCATTGGCGGGCCAGCCAGACGGGCAAGGCTTCCGGGTAGACCGCCGAAGCCGAGGGCGCCAGCACGAAGGCGGTCCGTTGCACCACAGCGCGGGTGCGGCGCAGCAGCACGCCCAGCGCGTCGGCCTGTGCGTCGGTCAGGGCGTCGCCGACGCCGACGCCGCAGATGCCGCGGATCATCGAGAAGGGTGCCCCGGCGTCGTGGGATGTCAGCAGCACGCGCCCGTGCAGGCCCAGCATGATCTGGCGGCTGGTGAATTCGCCGAACAGGCGGAAGCGCAGGTAGTTGTTCAGCGTGATCAGGTCGGCGCGCAGGCCGAACCGATCCTGCAGGAAGGGTTCCAGCCGGGGCGGGAAGGCCAGCGCCTGCTGCAGGGTGCGCGGCCAGGGCGGGCGCGGGGCGGCGGCGCGGTTCTCCTCGAATTTCGGGGCGCGGGGGATTAGGCGCTGTTCCGGCGCCAGCACCATCACCGCGGCCGGGGCGCAGACGATCGCGGCGAACAGCAGCAGGAACAGGCACGACTGCCAGCGGCGGGCGGTCGCGGCCCAGCGGACCGAGGCAATGGCGGCGGTCATGCGCGTCGCCTCCTCAGAACCGGAAATAGATGAACGGGTTGAAGCTGCCGGCGGCGAGCGTGGCCATCGACAGGATCAGCAATCCCAGCAGGACCGCGCCCTGGCCGAGATCGGCGATCACCCCGGCCGCCAGCCGGCTGCCGCCCAGCTTCGGGCGCAGCCAGCGTGTCATGCCGCGGGCGCCGGGGCGCGGGGTGACGGCGCAGACGCAGCCGATCAGGATCGCCGCCAGTACGGTGGGGGTGGCGTATTGCTGGATCGGCAGGGCGATCCCGCTGCCCTGCGCGGCGCCGAACATCGCGGCCATATAGCCGCCGGCGCCGTCGATCGTGTCGGCGCGGAACAGCACCCATCCGGTCATGACCGCCAGCAATGTGTAGGCGTGGCGCAGCACGGCGGGGCAGCGGCGCAGCACGCTGGACAGGCCCATGCGCTCGATCGTCAGGAACAGCCCGTGCCACAGGCCCCAGGCGGCGAAGGTCCAGTTGGCGCCGTGCCAGAAGCCGCACAGCAGGAACACCGCGACCAGGTTGACATAGGTGCGGACGGGGCCGGCGCGGTTGCCGCCCAGCGGGATGTAGACATAGTCGCGGAACCATGATGACAGGGTCATGTGCCAGCGGCGCCAGAACTCGGTCACGGACCGGGACGCATAGGGCAGGTTGAAGTTGGGCGGGAAGGTGAAGCCCATCATGTGGCCCATGCCGATCGCCATGTTCGAATAGCCGGCGAAGTCGAAATAGAGCTGGAAGGC
>CAYZKM010000692.1:0-2710 GCA_964478525.1 uncultured Bifidobacterium sp. | reverse complement strand
GACCGGCGCGATGTCGGGCCCGCCGGCGTGACACGGGCCGGGGGGGAAATCCTGCATTTCGGCATGCCGGTCGATCCCGGCAACCTGATCTGCATCGGCCATATCGGTGAGAAACCGGCCCTGGTCCTGCCCGGGTGCGCGCGCAGCCCGACGCTGAACGGGATCGACTTCGTGCTGACGCGGCTGTTCGCCGACCTGCCCGTGACCGGGCGGGAGGTGATGCAGATGGGCGTGGGCGGACTGTTGAAGGAGATCGACACCCGGCCTTTGCCGCGCGAGAAGGCACCGGCCACACCCCGGTCCGGCGCGGCGCCACGCAGCGCGCCCACCATCGCCGCGGTGGTGATGGCGGCCGGACGATCGCGGCGGATGGCGCCGCACAACAAGCTGCTGGTCACCGACAAGGCGGGCAAGCCGATGATCGCCCGCGTGGTGGACAATGTCCTGTCGTCGAACGCGCGCCCGATCCTGGTGGTGACCGGGCACCAGGCGGAGCAGGTGGAACAGGCGCTGGGCGGGCGGCCGGTGCGGTATGTGCACGCACCCGACTATGCCGACGGCCTGTCGGCCAGCCTGAAGGCCGGCATCGGCGCGGTGCCGCCGGAATGCGCCGCCGCCGTGGTGTGCCTGGGCGACATGCCGCTGGTGACCGGGCGCATGATCGACCGGCTGCTGTCGATGTATGACCCCGACGAGGGACGGCTGATCGTGATGCCCACCTTCCGCGGCAAGCAGGGCAACCCGATGCTGTGGGACCGGCGATTCTTCCCCGAGATCCTGGGGATCTCCGGCGATTCCGGGGCGCGGTTCCTGGTGGGCAAATACGCCGAATCCGTGGTCGAGGTGGAGATGGCCGACGACGCGGTGCTGCGCGATTTCGACACCACCGACAGCCTGGCCACGCTGCCTGCGCGGATGCGCCCGGTGGGGCTTGGCGAGGGGATCGGCTAGCTGGGCGGCGTTGGTGATGAGGCGTGCGTTGGGGCCGTTGACGACGGTTTGCACGAGGATGAGCCATGACATCCAATAATATTGGCGGTCTCATTGCCAAACGGACTCTTACCTATGGCGACAGGAAGATCACTATTCGTATAGGAAAACCACAACCGATAGCAGGCACATCTTATTACGATTGCTTCTATCAGATACGAGGGATAGGCAATGATCGTACCCGGAACATTCCGGGGATCGATCCTATCCACGCGATACAGGGCGTGCTGGAGAAAATTGGCATCGATCTCTTTGTGTTGAATGAAAGTCTCGGATGGAAGCTGCGGTGGGAAGGTGGCGCGGACGATCGTGACTTGGGTTTTCCGTTGAGCGGCGAAATCATGGCGATATTGGAAGGTCGAGACAGCCTTCCCCGGGCCGAATGAATCTATGGAGAAGCTTGGATCCAGCGATCTGCGCCGAGTGGCAAACTGGCCCATCAGGCGTTTTGCCACCGACGCGCTCGGCCAAGATCAGGCAGGCCGCATAACCAGCCGCACCGATCCCAAGGGGTTCGTCACGGGCTCATTGCAGGGGACGCTTGCACAGGCGGGTGCGGGCAGCCGCACCGCCACAACGTCACGCAGACCGTCACTCTGCGCACGGCGTCGGTTGGAATGTCCTCTACTTCCGCTCGCAAGCCTGCAAGGCCAAGTGGAACCGGCACCGGCTCGACCGCTCAACTCACCTCTTTAGCCCGAATTATGCACCAAGGCGCATCCTGGCTGCGCCATGGGTCGCCGGTCGAACTGAGCCGCACCTCTGTTTGGGGTGTTGTGGCGGGCTCGGCGGTGTTGGGCGTTGGAGGTTGAAGCGACTTGACGAGACTGGGGCCTGTGCCCCGCCGGTCAGATGATCAAGCGCGGTATGCGGGTCAGGGCGAGGGTGAAAATGGCTTGATCCGGTGTCGCTCGCGGCAAATGCAGGCGGACCTTGCGCTTCAACACCTCGACACGGACGGCCAGCTTGATCAGGCGCAGGCGCAACGTGTCGAACTGTGCCACGCGCCAGGACGACCGTTTCGGCATGGCGGCGCGCAGCGTCCACATCAGCCAGTAGGCGGCGGCATGCAGGAACAGGCGCATCTGGTTGGCGGTCGCCCGGCAGCAGGATGTGCGGTCGACGGCGAGGTGGGTCTTGAACGCCTTAATGTGGTTCTCGGCCTGACCGCGGGCGCAATAAATGTCCTGGTAGACGGTGCGGCCCGAGATGGCGATGAGGCTGTTGACGACGAAGCGCGTATCGACACCCTGTGGCCCAGCCTCGACGCGGGCGACGATACGCTCGACCTGGTCCCAGCTGGCCGCGCTATCGTAAAAGTCCTTGAAGCGGCGCAGTTTCTTACCCCTGGCCTGGGCGGCGCGCGCGGTGGTGCTGGCCTCCAGCGCCGCGATATGTTTGCGCAGCGTGGTGGTAGGCGCGACGCCAAACACATAGTCCAGCCGTTCGGCGCGGCAGAAGCGCAGCACCTCGGGCGTGCAGTAATGGCTGTCGGCGCGCAGCAGGATCTCGACGCGCGGCCAGTTGTCGCGGATGGCAGCGATCAGGCGGCGCAGCCAGAACACGATCTGCCGACCTTTCGGGCGGCGCGCGGGACGCAGCAGAGCCGCGATCATGCGGCCATCGCCGTCGAATACCACGATCGGCTGAAATCCGTAGTCGTGGTAATACCAACGGCCAGAGACACCGACTCTCCCCCCGATTCCGCTCGGTGCGAAAG
>CAYZKM010000691.1:0-2716 GCA_964478525.1 uncultured Bifidobacterium sp. | reverse complement strand
GCCCGGCGTGCGGTTCGCGGATCAGCCCGCAGCGGCGTCCAGCGCCTGCGACAGATCGGCCAGGATGTCGTCGATATGCTCCAGTCCGATCGACAGGCGGACATAGCCGGCGGTCACGCCGGTGGCCGCCTGCTCCTCGGTCGTCAGCTGCGAATGCGTCGTGCTGGCCGGGTGGATCGCCAGGCTGCGCGCATCACCGATATTCGCCACGTGGTAGAACATCTTGAGCGCGTCGATGAACTTCCGGCCGGCCTCCAGCCCGCCCGTAAGCTCGAACCCGCACAGCCCGCCATGCCCGTGCGGCAGGTATTTCGCCGTCCGTTCGGCGCCGACGCCCTGGTGGTGCGCCGGGTGGATCACCCGCGCGACATCCTTGCGCCCGGCCAGGAAGTTGGCCACCGCCAGCCCGTTGCGGCTGTGTTCGCGCATCCGCAGGGGCAGCGTCTCGATCCCCTGCAGGAACAGGAACGCGTTGAACGGCGCCATCGCCGCGCCGAGGTCGCGCAGCAGGGTGACGCGCATCTTCAGGATATATGCGATCGGCCCCAGCGGCTTCACCGCCTGCGACCACACCGCGCCGTGATAGGACGGGTCGGGCTGGTTCAGCAGCGGCTGGCGGGTGGGATGCGCTTCCCAGTCGAAATTGCCGCCATCGATCACCGCGCCTCCGATTGACGTGCCGTGGCCGCCGATGAATTTCGTGGTCGAATACATCACCACCGCCGCGCCGTGGTCGAACGGGCGCACCAGCAATGGGGCCGAGGTGTTGTCCATGATCAGCGGCACACCGACCTTGCGTCCGATGGCGGCCACCTCGGCGATCGGGAACGGGATCAGCTTCGGGTTCGGCAGCGTCTCGGCATAATAGGCGCGGGTCTTGTCGTCGGTGGCGCGGGCGAACGCCTCGGGGTCCATCGGGTCGACGAAGCGGCACTCGATCCCCTGGTCCTTCAGCGTGTTCGCGAACAGGTTCCACGTCCCGCCATACAGGTCGGTGGAGGAGACGATGTTGTCCCCCGCCCGCGCCAGGTTCTGCACCGAAAACGCCGACGCCGCCTGCCCCGACGCCACCGTCAGCGCCGCCACCCCGCCTTCCAGCGCCGCCAGCCGCTGTTCCAGCGCGTCGTTGGTCGGGTTCATGATGCGGGTATAGATATTGCCCAGCTCTTTCAGGCCGAACAGGTTCGCGGCATGCTCGCTGCTGTCGAACTGGTACGACGTGGTCTGGTAGATCGGCACCGCAACCGCGTTGGTCGCGCTGTCCCGCCGCCATCCGGCATGCAGGGCAAGGGTCTCGGGGTGCTTGGATGTCATGGTTCAACGTCTCCGGAGCGCGGGTCGGGCCGGACTATACCGAACGGCCGGGTGCGGTAAATGCACAACGCCGACACGCATCATTCGTCGCGCGCGCCACCGGGTTCGGAGATGATAACGCCTGCGCGGGGGCGGAATGCGGCGAATTCCACCCCCGTTCGGGATCGGTCAGGCGGCGGCCTTCTCGCGCAGCACCTTGTTGCCGCGGCGCAGCGCCTCGGCGATGTTCTCGGCCGGCATCGCGCCCGAGTACAGGCCATACCCGTCCAGGAAGAACGACGGCACGCCGTTGACGCCCGCCTGCCGCGCCGCCATGTCGCCGGCCCGCATTTCCTGCTCCGCCAGGCCGCCGGACAGGAAGGCCGCGACCTCCTCGGCGTCCAGCCCCGCCTCGACCGCGCAGGCGGTCAGCACGGTGTGGTCCCCGATATCGGCGCCCCCGGTGAAATAGGCCTTGAACACCGCCTCCATCGCCGCGTCCTGCGCACCCTTCCGGCCGGCGAACCAGATCAGCCGGTGCGCATCGATGGTGTTCGGCGTGCGGGCCATCAGGTCGGTGCGGAACGCTAGGCCCACGCCGGCCGCCGCCTCGGTGATGCGGGCATCCAGGGCAGCCGCCTTTTCCGCGCTGCCGAACTTCATCGCGCGATAGGCGGCGCGGTCGCGGCCTTCCTTCGGCATGTCCGGGTTCAGCTGGAACGGGTTCCAGTGCACCGAGAAATGCAGGCCCTCGCCGGCAAGGATGTCCAGCGCGCGCTCCAGCTGGCGCTTGCCGACATAGCACCACGGGCAGATCGCGTCCGACACCACGTCGATACGCGTGCCCACCGCCGCGGCGGCATCGATCCGCGTGACGGTGGCGGTGTCGTCGTCGCACCCGTCCGGCCCGCAGACGGTTCCGGTTGGCATCGTGTCGTCCATCGCTCGCTTCTCCCTTCACATATCGCAAGAAGATGGGGTGTGTCCCCGGCCTTGCCATCCCGCATGCCAGCCGGCATCGTCGGGGCGTGATTCCAGTCTCCATCGTCACCGGCTTCCTGGGCAGTGGCAAGACCACCCTGATCGGGCGCCTGCTGCGCGACCCCGCGTTCGGGCGCACCGCCGTCATCGTCAACGAGTTCGGCGAAATCGGGCTGGACCACGACCTGATCGCCAGCAGCGACGAAACCCTCACCACGCTGACCACCGGCTGCATCTGCTGCGCCGTCCGCAGCGACCTGGTGGACACGCTGCTGGCCCTGCACGCCCGCCGGACCGCCGGCGATGCCGCCTATGACCGCATCCTGATCGAGACCTCGGGCCTGGCCGATCCCGCCCCGATCCTGCACGCCCTGATGACCGACGCCGCGGTGATGGCGGCGCATGCGATCGACACCGTCGCCACCGTCATCGACCCCATCTT
>CAYZKM010000690.1:0-2727 GCA_964478525.1 uncultured Bifidobacterium sp. | reverse complement strand
GGCGGCGAGGCCGGCGTGACGCAGCAGGCCTATGCCGCGTGGCTTCGCTGGCGCGCCACGCGGCGGATCACGCTTCACGGCAAGAACTCGGGCCGTGATGCCTGGTCGGTCATTCCGCTCAAGGGACTCGGCTCGGCCAACGCCGGCATCCTCTCCGTGGTCTACCCGGACAGCACCCGCAAGGATCGCAAGGTCAAGGCCGCCGGTGAGGTGCCGGTCGGCAACTTCAACGCGAACCGCTTCAAAGACGATCTGGCCGGGCAGCTGATCCGATCCGACGCTGGGGCACTCGCGGTGCATTTCCCGGTGGCGCTGCGCGCCGAAGAGGCGCCGCACCCGTGGTTCGAGCAGCTGGTCGCCGAAACCCGGCGGCCCGATGGCCGCTGGGTCAACATCTCGCGCGCCCGCAATGAGGCGATGGACCTGATGGTGATGACGGATGTGGTGCAGCACCTGCACACGCCGCACCGGCTCGACTGGTCACACCCGCCGGTCTGGGCGGCACCCTGGGACACGAACGCGCTGGTGGTGATGGCGGACACGGCCGCGCCTCTGGTGGTGCCGGCACCGACCGGCGCGCCGATCGTGCGGTCGCGTGTTCGTTCGAGGGGGTTTGCTTATGCCGATTGACACACCCGAAGAGGAGCTGGCCGCGGTGAACGCCGCAATCGAGGTAATCCTGACCGGCGGCCAGGAAGCCCAGGTCGGCAATGCGCGCCTGGTGCAGGCCCGGCTCGACAGCCTCTACAAGCGCAAGGACCAGTTGACCCTGCGCATTACCCGGTCCGCCGGCGGCGGCATCCGCATGCGGGGATTGACGCCGACATGAGGCGAGTGCCTGCCATCGAACCGAACTTGGTGGACCGCCTGGTGACCTGGGTCAGCCCGTCGGCCGGGCTGGAGCGGTACCGCTCGCGCGTGATGCTGGCGATGACGGGCGGCTACACCGGCGCGCGCCGTGACCGCCGGCAGACCGGCCAATGGGCGACGCGATCGGGATCGGCGGACTCCGATATCCTGCCGGACCTGCCGCTGCTGCGGGAGCGCTCGCGCGCCCTGGTGATGAACGCACCGCTGGCGACCGGGGCCGTCAATACAGTCGTCACCAACGTCGTCGGGACCGGCCTGAAGCTGCAGGCGCGACCGGACCGGGAGGCCCTCGCTGGGCTGCTGGGCACCGACGACAAGGCGTTCGATGCGTGGGAACGCGCGGCGGAGCGGGAGTTCCGGACCTGGGCGGAATCGACCGACTGCGACGCCACCCGGACACAGACCTTCGCGGGCTTACAGGACCTGGCGTTTCGGGCGGCCTTGAGCTCGGGCGATGCGCTGATCGTCCGTCGGTTCGTCGACCGGCCGGGCGCCCGCCTCGGTACCGCGCTGCAGGTGATCGAAGGCGACCGCCTGGCGAACCCGCGCGGGCAGCGCGACACGGCGGAGCTGGCTGGGGGTGTGCGGCGCGACGAGCGCGGAGCGCCGACCGGTTATCGCATACTTCGGATCCATCCAGGCGAAACGACCCGGGTCAGCGACGATGCCGACGAAGTGCCCGCCTACGCCGCCTCGGGCCTGCGTCAGGTCTATCACCTGTTCCACAAGGCGCGCCCGGGCCAGACGCGCGGCGTGCCCTACCTGGCGCCCGTGATCGAATCGCTCAAGCAGCTCGACCAGTATCGCGAGGCCGAGATGATGGCCGCAGTGGTGGGCGCGATGTTCACCGTCTTCCTCAAGACCGAGGGGGGTGAGGACCTCGCGGCGATGACACCGACGTCGGAGACCGGCGGATCGACGGCCGACAAGGATTTCAAGCTGGCG
Organism: uncultured Bifidobacterium sp.; assembly: GCA_964478525.1. Lineage (GTDB taxonomy): Bacteria > Pseudomonadota > Alphaproteobacteria > Acetobacterales > Acetobacteraceae > Rhodopila. The sequence continues at coordinate 912 of CAYZKM010000690.1, read as the reverse complement.
CCGGGGGCGATGCTCAACTTGATGTCGAACGAATCCGTCGAGATCGCCAACCCGGGCCGGCCCAACGTCGCATTCGACCCGTTCGTCCAGGCGATCCTGCGCCAGATCGGCGTCGCGCTGGAATTGCCGTTTGAGATCTTGATCAAGCATTTCACCGCGAGCTACAGCGCCGCCCAGGCGGCGCTGGTCGAGGCCTGGAAGTTCTTCCGTGCCCGGCGCGCCTGGCTGGCGGCGACGCTCTGCCAGCCGGTCTATGAGGCCGTGATTTATGAGGCCGTGGCACGCGGACATATTAACGCGCCGGGCTTCATGGGCGACCCGTTCATCCGCGCCGCCTATCTGGGTTCCGAATGGGTCGGTCCCCCGCGCGGTCAGATCAACCAGCTGGTCGAGGTCAACGCCGCGCGCGAGCGTGTCGATATGGGTGTCACGACGCTCGCCGACGAAACCGCCGAGATGACCGGCGGAGACTGGGAGCGCAAGCACGTACAGTCGGTCAAGGAGATGGCCGCACGCGTCGAAGGCGGCCTGGTGCCGCCTGTCGTCTCCGCGATCCCGCGCGCCGCGAACCCGCTGGTTGCTGCACAGAAGACGGACTGAGCCATGAAAGCCTTTGAACTGGCGGCCGGCCGCGCCTGGGCGATGGCCGAAGAGCACTTGTTCACGCTCCTGCAGATCGCCGCGCGCGAGGGCGAGGGGCCGGAGGCCGTGGCCCTGCGGCTCGGCCGTCCGCTGGAAAACACACGTACGGTCGAGCTGCACGGCAATGTCGCCGTGGTGCCGCTGACGGGGCCGATGTTCCGGCGGGCGAACCTGTTCACCGAGATCTCGGGGGCGACCTCAACGGAAGTCTTCGCGCAGGACTTCCGCACCGCGCTCGAGGATCCGGCGGCCCTCCCCGACCTGTGGGAG
>CAYZKM010000689.1:0-2729 GCA_964478525.1 uncultured Bifidobacterium sp. | reverse complement strand
GGATTTCATCGCCCTGTGCACCACGCCGGAAAAAGCCGCCGAGGTCACGCTGCAGCCGATCCGCCGCTACGGCTTCGACGCGGCGATCCTGTTCAGCGACATCCTGGTGCTGCCCTGGGCGCTGGGCCACGGGCTGGAATTCAAGGAAGGCGAGGGCCCGGTCCTGCCCAAGCTGCGCGACGCGGCGGGGCTGGCGGCGCTGGACCCGTCGCGGGTGGCGGGCAAGGTGGCCCCGGTGATGGAAACCGTCCGCCGTGTCCGCGCCGGGCTGGCGGCCGAGGGGTTCGCGGCCACCGCGCTGATCGGCTTCGCCGGTGCCCCGTTCACCGTCGCCTGCTATATGGTCGAGGGCGGCGGGTCACGCGACTTCGCCGCCACACGGGCGATGGCCTATGCCGATCCCGCCCTGTTCGGCGGGCTGATGGACCGGCTGACCGAATCGACGATCGAATACCTGACCCACCAGGCCGAGGCCGGCGCCGAGGCTCTGATGCTGTTCGACTCCTGGGCCGGCGTGCTGTCGCCGTCGCTGTTCCGCGCCCATGTCATCGCCCCGACGCGGCGGATCGTGGCCGAACTGCGCCGGCGGTTTCCGGCCGTTCCGGTCATTGGGTTCCCTCGCCTGGCCGGGGTGATGCTGGCCGAGTATGCCGAGACCGGGGTGAACGCGATGGGGATCGACACGGCGATGGACCCGTCGCGGGCGGCGGCGATGGTGCCGGCGCATGTGGCATTGCAGGGCAATCTGGACCCCATGGCGCTGGTCGCCGGCGGCCAGGCGATGCAGGCCGAGGCGCGCGGTATCCTGGCGGCGATGAAGGGCCGGCCGTTCGTGTTCAACCTGGGTCACGGCATCGTGCCGCACACCCCGCCCGCGCATGTCGCCGACCTGCTGGCGCTGGTGCGGGAAGGCAGCGCCGAGTGAAGCCCAGGGTCGCCGTCGTCCTGTTCAACCTGGGCGGACCCGACAAGCCCGAGGCGATCAGGCCGTTCCTGCTGAACCTGTTCCGCGATCCGGCTATCCTGCGGGTGCCGTTCTTCGTCCGCCCGTTCCTGGCCCGCCTTATCACCCGCGCGCGGGTCAAGCCGGCGACCGCGAACTATGCGATACTGGGCGGGCGCTCGCCGCTGCTGGAACTGACACAGGGCCAGGCGTCGGCGCTGGAGGCGGCGCTGGGCGGTGATATCGAGGCGAAATGCTTCATCGCCATGCGCTACTGGCATCCGTTCAGCCTGGAGACGGCGCGGGCGGTGAAGGCCTGGGGACCGGATGAGGTGGTGCTGCTGCCACTGTATCCGCAATATTCCACCACCACGACCGGCAGTTCCCTGACGGCATGGCGGGAAGCCGCGGCGCGGTCGGGGCTGATGGTGAAGACCACGACGCTGTGCTGCTATCCGCGCGATGGCGGGTTCGCCACCGCGACCGCCGCGCTGCTGGAGGAGGCCCATGCCGGGGCGCGGGCGGCAACTGATCCGGCTGTGCCGTTGCGGGTGCTGTTCTCGGCGCACGGGCTGCCGGAAAACATCGTGAAGGACGGCGATCCCTACCAGTGGCAGGTGGAACAGACGGTCGATGCCGTGCGCGCCGCCTGGGGGCGAGCGGAGGTGGACTGGACGATCTGCTACCAGTCTCGCGCGACCCCACAGAAATGGATCGGCCCCAGCACGGATGAGGAAATCGAGCGGGCGGGGCGGGAGAAGGTGGCCGTGCTGGTCGTGCCCATCGCCTTCGTGTCGGAGCATTCCGAAACCCTGGTCGAACTGGATGTCGAATACCGGCATCTGGCCGAGAAAGCGGGCGTGCCCGGCTATTTCCGCGTGCCGACGCAGAACGACGATCCGCGGTTCATCTCCGCCCTGGTTGACCTGGTCGAGCGCGCGCGCGCCGCCGGGCCGGGGCTGTGCAGTCACGCGGGCGGGCAGGCGTGCCCGGCATCGCAGGGGAAGTGCCCGTTCATGGAGCGGATGGCCGGATAGGGTTTCGACGTCGGCCCTGCAAAGCCTGCCACTTGATCGATGCGGGCAATCGACCCATGCTGCCTGATGGGAGTGATCTTGCGCCGTTGCGATAGGCCCGGTCGGGCCGCTGCAATGCGCAAATCAGGAAACAAGGAGCCAGGATCATGAATGTCGCCGTGTCGACGGTTCCCGCGCAGTCCATGCGGATCGCCAAGGTCAAGGAACGGATCGGCGCCATCGTCACCGGGATCGACCTGGCCCAACCCATCGATGCCACGACGCGGAAGGCGCTGTATGACGCCGCCGTCGAACATGTGGTCCTTGTCATTCGTGGCCAGTCCCACCTCACACCGGCCCAGATTCAAGCCGCCGGCGAAATGTTCGGTGAGTTGATGGAGGACCAGAACCGCCGCTATCTGGTGGACGGTTTTCCGCTGATCAGCGTGCTGGACAATCGTCACCTGGACAGCAAGGGTCAGCCGGCGAAGGTCGGTGCCAACGCCACCTGGCACACCGACCACACCAACCAGGAATTGCCGCCGAAATTCACCATGCTTTACGCGGTGGCGGTGCCCGACAAGGGCGGTGCCACGTCCGTGTGCAATTCCCGCGCGGCCTATGAAGCCCTGCCGGACGACATCAAGCGCAGGATCGACGGCGCGAAGACCGAGAATACGCTGATCAGCAGCGCGCGCATGAAGACGGGCAACCCGGATATCGTGAAAACCCAGCGCGAATCGACGAAGCCGCCGACGGTGCATCCCCTG
>CAYZKM010000688.1:0-2734 GCA_964478525.1 uncultured Bifidobacterium sp. | reverse complement strand
CACCTTCACCACCGTCGCCCAGGCGGCGGCGAACACCTATCTCGATCTCACCTCGGCGGAGAACGCCGGAATCTATGTCATTGAGGTCCGGGCCGACGAACTGGATGTCGCCAACGGGTTTGACTGCGTGCAGTTCTCGGTGGCCGATGTTGGCACCAATGCGCAGTTGGGCGCGGCGCTCTACCTTCTGCGCGAGTCACGCTACAACCCGCCGCTATCGGCGATTGTCGACTGATGCGGGTCCGGTTCACCCAGGACGTGATCTTCGAAACCGAGGGCCGGATGCGCGGTCCCCGCTTCGAAGCCGGGAGCGTCCATGACCTGCGCGACGACCTTGCGCGGCGCTGGATCAGGCGGGAGGTGGCCGTGCCAGCCGATGCTGAGCCGGCGACACCGATCCGGCACACGACCCTGTCCACGGTTCAATCCCAGGCGGCGGCAACGATGGATCCCCATGAGGCACCTGCCATGGGAACCCGACCGGCGCCGGTGCCTCCAACCAGCAGTGATGCGACAGCCGGACATGCGCCGACCAACCGCCGCAAGCCTGGACCACCCGAACCTGCGCGAACTCGAGGCACCGATGACATCCTCGCTGCTGACCGTCCTGACCCCGGCGAGCAGCCGGGCCCTGACGACCCTCGCCACCGTCAAGGATGAGATCGGCATCACCGACGATGCGGCCGATGCGCGGCTGCAGCGCTGGATCGACGAGACATCGGAACGGATCGAGACGTATCTCGGCCGTGTCCTGGCGAGCGAGACCGTGCGGGAGACCTTCCGCCTGCGCGGCGCGCCCGGTTGTCTGCGCCTGGCACGTCGGCCGGTGGCGGCGGTCGCCAGCATTGACGTCGATGGTGTCACGCTGGCCAGCGACCAATACGAGATCGATCCTACCGCCGGACTGCTCTATCCGATCAGCGGCGACGAGAGGGTCCGGTGGTTCGGCTGCACGGTGATTGTCACCTACACCGCTGGCTACACATCGATCAGTGCCCTGCCACGCCCCATCGAGGCCGCCTGCCTTGGCCTGGTCCGCCATCGTTGGGCGGCCCGAGATCGTGATCCGATGCTGCGGTCCCTCGCCATCCCCGGTGTTGCCACCGAGCAGTACTGGGTCGGCGCCACCGGCGACGATGGCGACATGCCACCCGAGATCGAGGCGCTGCTCGGCCCGTTCAGGACGGTGACGGTATGAACGCACCCAGCGCGACGGCAGCTATGCTCGCCCGCTACGGCGAGACGGTCGTGCTACGGCGACCAACCGGCCAGGGCCAGTTCATCGACGTGTCCTGCGCCGCACGCGTCGACCAATTCCAGCCGCACGAGATCACGGGCGGGGTGGTGCAGGGCGACCGCAAGGTCATCCTGTCGAACCGAGAAATCGAGTCCGAGGCCTGGCCAGGCCCGCCCCGACGGGGTGATCAGATCGTCATCGCCGGCCGCACCACCACGGTGCAGGGTGTCGAGACCATTACGGTCGGCGGCCAGATCGTTCGGCACAATGTGCAAGTCAGGGGCGGCTGATGTTCTCCGCCACCGCCCTCCGTGGCTTCATCAACACGCTGCAGGTCAACGTCGCGGACCGCAACGCCAAGGAAGCCTCGGCGTTGCTGGCGCGCGTCGCCGCCGGCGAGCGGGATCGGGTGCTGACCCAGCAGCGGGCCCGCTCCGGCCTGGTGCCGCAATACCGGCAGATCGTCGACGGGGTGGAAGGCGCACCGCTGACAACCGTCACCCCGGACGGCGTCATCGTCTTCGCCTGGCAATATCTCGCCGAGATCGTCCGCGACACGTACGAGGCACTGATCCGGCGGTCCCCACGTGACAGCGGCGCCTACATCGCCGGGCTGATCATCCTGGTCGATGGCCAGGAAGCCGGGATCGAAACCATCGACGCCGACACCCGTGAGGTGCGCATCGTCGCCAGCGTCCCATACGCGCGGCGGCTAGAGGTCGGCAAACGTAAGGCCGGAGGCGCCTTCGTGCTCCAGGTTCCATCCCACATTGTCGAGGAAACAGCGATCGTCGCCCGCCGTTTGGCTGGGAACCTGGCTTCGTTCTCGTTCACCTATGTCGATCTGTCGGATGCCTACACGCTGCGACGCCGGTCCGGACACCGCCGGCGGGCTGGCCGTATCCAAAGCGATGTCCGCTATCCCGCCATCCTGATCACCCCGCGCACCGCATGACCGCCGGCCTCTATCGCACCATCCGGGATGACGTCCTGGCGCTGTTCGAGGCAGCTTGGTCCCACCCCGACGTGCCTGTGTTCTGGCGGTCGAACGACTTCGACCCACTTCCGGACCCATCGGACGTGCCGCACTTCCTGCGCAACGAGGTCGACTTCGGGCGGGAGACGCTGGCCGCGTTCGGCGGCGGCGCGGGGGCCAACCTGCGGGTCCAGTTCGGCAGCGTCCTGATCCGCGTGTTCGCCGCCCGCGCGCTCGGGGACGAAGGTCGCGCCCTGGACCTGATGGCCGACGCGATGGCGGTGTTCCGTTCCCGGCGCATCACCGACAGCACCGGCAGCGATCTCAGCTTCATCGGCGAAGGCAGCGGCTTCGACGTCCAGCCCACCGAAGATGGCAACTGGTTCACCCGCGGCGCTCTGGTTGTCTACGAGTATCGGTTCCGCGGCTGAGCCGCATGCTGCCTGACCCGGCCGGCACCGCACCTCCCTCCTGACCTGAAAGGAACACCGCCATGTCCCTGGCCGAGGGCGTGCAGGGCA
>CAYZKM010000687.1:0-2746 GCA_964478525.1 uncultured Bifidobacterium sp. | reverse complement strand
GGGCCGTCACGCCGGCGTCTCATTTTTTCACGCTGGCGTGACGGTCCTTTTTCGGGGAAAATGGCGCGCAACGGGAGCGCACTGCCAACAACAAGCACGACGACCATGCCGGGTTCCGGGCCCGGTGGCAGATCAGGTCCGCGTCCCGGCCTCGGAGGACGACAGGTTTTGACACCATGATCGACAGGCGCGTTCGTCTCAGACCGCCCGCGGCGAAGACCGGATGGATCGCCTGTGCCCTGGGCCTGGCCGCCCTTGGCCTGACCGCGCTCGGCGTGGCGCCGACGACCTGCGCGGCGCAGGAAACGCCATCGCAATCCCCCGCCGCGTCGCCGGCCGGACCGATCGTGCCGGTCGGGGTGGCGCAGGTGCAGCGCCAGGACATTCCGCTGTGGCTGCGCGGCCTGGGCACGGTGCAGCCGTTCCAATCCGTGCAGGTGCGCAGCCGTGTCGACGGCACGCTGCTGGAAGTGCCGGTCTCCGAAGGCCAGGAGGTCAAGAAGGGCGATCTGCTGGCCATCATCGACCCGCGCCCGTATCGCGCGCTGCTGGATGTCGCCATCGCCCGGCGCAAGCAGGACCAGGCGGCGCTGGAAAACGCGAAGGCCGACCTGGTACGGTATACGGCGCTGGCGCAGAAGGAAATCGCGTCCCGCCAGAAGCTGGACGCCGTCGCCATGCAGGTCAACCAGCTCAACGCGGCGATGGCGGCGAATGATGCGCTGATCGCGGCGGCCGAGTTGAACCTGACGTTCAGCTATATCGCGGCGCCGTTCGATGCACGGATCGGCCTGCGCAGCGTCGATGTCGGCAATGTCGTGCGCGCGGCGGAAGCCACGCCGATGTTCTCCCTGATGCAGATCCGCCCGATCGCCGCCACCTTCACCCTGCCGCAGGATGTCCTGCCCGCCATCCAGGACGCGATGGCCAGGGGGGTGATCCCGGTCGTGGCCTATGCCAGCGACGACAAGACGGAACTGGCGCAGGGCACGCTGCTGACGATCGACAACGCGATCGACCAGACGACCGGCACGATCAAGCTGAAGGCCACCTTCGCGAACGAGGCCAACCGGCTGTGGCCGGGGCAGTTCATCAACGCGCGCCTGCTGCTCAGCACCGACAAGGCCGTGCTGACCATTCCCACCGCGGCGGTCCAGCGCGGGCCGCTGGGCGAGTATGTCTATGTGGTGAAGCCCGACTCCACCGTCGCCCGCCAGGTCATCGAGATCGCCCGGGATGACGGGGCCGTCTCGATCGTCTCCAAGGGGCTGGAGGAAGGGCAGACCGTCGTCCGCGACGGGCAGTCGCGCCTGCGGGCCGGTTCCCGCGTCGCCGCCACCGATCCCGCCAAGGCCGGCGGTCCGCCATCCCCGAAGACCGGCGGCTAGAGCATGATCACGCTGAGCGGAATCGTGGCAGCGTGTGAATCATGCGATCAAACAACGAGATAGGGCGCGCTGACCGGTTACGGTCAGCCGGAAAGCGCTCTAACAGGACAAGGGCAGGCGCACCGCATGAGCATCTCGACCCCTTTCATCCATCGCCCGATCGCCACCTCGCTGTTCATCGCCGCCATGGTGCTCGTGGGTCTGGCCGCCTATCCGTTCCTGCCCGTCGCCCCGCTGCCGCGCATCGACTTCCCGACCATCAACATCAACGCCCGCTATCCCGGCGCCAGCCCGGAAACCATGGCCAGCACCGTGGCCCAGCCGTTGGAGCGGCAGTTCGCCGCGATCTCCGGCATCGCCCAGATGACATCCGTCAGCGTGCTGGGCCAGACGCAGATCACCATCCAGTTCGACCTGGACCGTGACATCGATTCCGCCGCCGGCGACGTGCAGCGCGCGATCAACGCGGCCAGCGGACAGCTGCCGCGCAACCTGCCCAACGCCCCGAATCTGTACAAGGTGAACCCGTCCGAAGCGCCGATCATGATCCTGGCGGTGCAGTCGGACGCGGTGCCGCTGATCGAGGTGAACGACTACGCCGACGCCGTGCTGTCGCAGCAGATCTCGCAACTCAGCGGCGTGTCGCAGGTGCTGATCGGCGGCGAGCAGAAACGCGCGGTGCGCATCCAGGTCGACCCGGCGAAGCTGGCGGCGATGGGCCTGACGCTGGAGGATATCCGCCCCGTCCTGGTCAACGCCACGGCGAACGCACCCAAGGGCACGATCGATTCCGACAGCCGGTCGTATGCCGTCTATGCCAACGACCAGCTGACGCGGGCGGCGGAATACAACAAGGTGATCGTCGGCTGGCGCAACGGCGCGCCGATCCGGGTCAGCGATATCGGCCAGGCGATCGACGGGCCGGAAAACCAGCAGCTGGCCGGCTGGCAGAACGGCAAGCGCGGCATCATCCTGATGGTGTTCAAGCAGCCCGGCGCCAACGTCATCGAGACGGTGGAGCGCATCAAGGCCGCCCTGCCCCGGCTGGAAGCCGCCATCCCGCCGTCGATCCGCGTCAGCGTCGTGATGGACCGCACCCAGACCATCCGCGCGTCCCTGCACGAGGTGCAGTTCACGCTGATGCTGTCGGTCGCGCTGGTCGTGATGGTGATCTTCCTGTTCCTGCGGAACCTGTGGGCCACCATCATCCCGTCCATCACCGTGCCGGTGGCGCTGATCTGCACCTTCGCGGTGATGTACCTGCTGGATTACAGCCTGGACAATTTGTCGCTGATGGCACTGACCATCGCGGTGGGCTTCGTCGTCGACGACGCCATCGTGATGCTGGAGAACATCTA
>CAYZKM010000686.1:0-2748 GCA_964478525.1 uncultured Bifidobacterium sp. | reverse complement strand
CGCCCCCATCGGGTCGCGCTTCATCCATCGCTTCAGGGACGCGACGACATCGCGCGCCAGCACCGGCGTCCCGTCATGGAACCACAGGCCGCGGCGCAGTGTCATGGTCCAGCGCCTGCCGTCCTGCTCGACCAGATAGCCTTCCAGCATCTGCGGCTTCGGGTCCTGGTTCTCGTCGCGTCCGAACAGCATCTCGAACACCATCAGCCCGAAGTTCCGGGTCACGGTGGCCGTGGTCCAGATCGGATCGATGCTGTTCAGGTTGGCCTGCGGGACGAAGGACAGCACCTGCGGCGGGGCGGCGACCGCCGGTCTTGCCAGCGGGGCCGCCGCCGCGGCCGCCAGAAGCGCGCGCCTGGGTATGGCCCTGGGGATCGTCATGCCGATTTCCGCACGTTCCAGAACACGATGCTGGGGCCTTTCAGGATGCCGGTGATATTCTCTCGCCAGGCAGATGTCTGCACATAGCGTCCCAACGGAATGAATGGCACGACGTCATACGCGCGCAGCTCGTAGGCGCGTTCCAGCCTGGTCTGCTCGGCCGGATCGGCGGTGCCGAGCCAGGTGTTGTACAGGCGTTCTGTTTCGGCATCCTCGGGCCAGCCGAAGAACGCGTTCTTGCCGTTGCCGCGCATGAACATCCCGACCAGGGGTGAACGCATCTCGGCCACCGGCGTCACGGTGGGGAAGATCGACCACCCGCCTTCGTTCAATTGTCCGCGATTGGTGCGCCGTGTCTGCACGGTGCCCCAGTCCATCGGCTGATCGTCGACGTTGAAGCCGGCGGCACGCAATTGCTGCGCGCAGATCTGGCTGGCCGGGTTGTAGAACGTGTGTTCGGTGGCATGCAGCAGGACCAGCTTCTCGTTCTTGTAGCCGGCCGCCTCCAGCATGCGTTTCACCTGGTCCGGCGAGTGCTTTTGCCGCAGGCGGTCGAAGCCGGCCTCGTCGACCTGCTTCTTGCCGGTGTACAGGAAGCCCTGGGGGACGTGCCAGTTGTCGGGATCGCCGCCCATGATCGCGGTCATCACTTCCCGCTGGTCGATCGCCGCCATCATCGCCTGGCGGATCGCCGGGTTCGACGTGGGTGCGGCCACATGGTTCGGGCGCAGCGCCATGATCTGGCCATAGGTATCCAACTGTCCGGTCCGGATGCCACGCGCGGTGCGCAACGATCCGATCAGGTCGGGCAGGGGAATCTCGATCCAGTCGATCTCGCCGGTCATCATCGCGTTCACCGCGGTGCCGCCATCGGGGATCATGTGCCATTCCACCCGGTCCACCAGCACCTGATGCCCGCCCGCCGTCCAGCTCGGCTTTTCCTGCCGCGGGACATATTTCTCGTTCTTCGCGAACACCGCGCGGCTGCCCAGCACATGCTCGTCGGTGACGAAACGGAACGGACCCGATCCGATCACCTCGGTCACCTGCTTGAACGGATCGGTCTTCGCCAGGCGTTCCGGCATGATCACCGGCGGGATCGTTACCTTCGACATCATATCCGGCAGATGCGGAAACGGCTGGTTCATCCGCAGCACGATGGTGCGGTCGTCCGGCCCGGACATCTCGTCCAGCCGCGCCGCCATGGTGAAACCCGCCGGGTCGCGCTTCATCCATCGTTGCAGGGACGCGACGACATCGCGCGACAGCACCGGCGCCCCGTCGTGGAACATCAGCTGCGGGCGCAGCCTCAGCGTCCAGCGGCGCCCGCCATCCTCCATCACCCCGCTTTCCAGCATCTGCGGATGCGACACCAGGTCCTCGTCGCGCCCATACAGCGTCTCGTAGACCATGAAGGCGAGGTTGCGCACGATCTGCGCGCTGCTCCACACCGGATCCAGCGTGGTCAGCACCGCCTGCGGCACCACCCGCAGCACCTGCGATGGCTGCGCGATCGACGGGCGCGCGAGCGGCAGGGCCGCCGCCGCCGATCCCGTGATCAGACTGCGTCGACGTATCATCTTAAGCATTCCTCCCTGGTCCATTCTTGCGGATAGCCAGATCGTCTTGACAAATGATGCTTCGTGTCTTGTCGCACGTATCGGGGAACAGCTTGACCGCCCGCGCGCGGCTTGTCGATGCCGGTGGCGGTCCTGGCGCATGATCACGCGGAGCGGAACCGTACCAGCGTGTCGATCATGCGACCAGATAACGGGATAGGGCGCGCTGACCGTTTACGGTCAGCCGGAAAGTGCACTAGCGGCGCGCGGCGGCCATTTCCTCGCGCACCTCGTGTTCGATCGCGTCCAGCAGGCGGGCGGGAAAATGGCGGGGGACCCCGCGGGCGATGAACACCAGCCGCGACGACCGGTCCGCGGTTGGCCAGGCCGGCAGGAATTCGGGCGGGGCGAAGACGTGCTGCACGCCATGCACCAGGGCCGGGTGGTGGGGCATCTCCTCGATCGCCACCAGGCCCTTCACACGCAGCAGCCGGTTGCCGCAATGCTCGGTCAGGGCCTGCAGCAGCAGGGTCAGGGCCAGCGCGGGCAGCGGCTGTTCGCGCACCAGGCTGAACGTGGTGACGCCATCGGTATGGCGCGCGGTGGCGAAAGGCGAGGCCGCGGGGCGGTCGGGCAGGCGCGCCATCCGTTCGGCGCGCGCGGCGGGGTCGTCGCCGCCGAACAGCATCGCCGGCGTCATGGCGTGCGACGCCGCGCGCCGGGCCAGCGGGTTCAGCGCGTCCAGCCGCGCGGTCAGCGCCGGCGGGGGGGCGGCGATGTCCAGCTTGCTGGTGACCAGCAGGTCGGC
>CAYZKM010000685.1:0-2753 GCA_964478525.1 uncultured Bifidobacterium sp. | reverse complement strand
CCTGCGTCACCGGCAGGCCGACATCGCGGGTGAAGGCGGCGTTGTCGCCGGGGCGGGTCATGGCCTCGTGCTGCACCTCGATCACCGCGCGGGCCAGGTCGGTGTCCCCGGCGCCGACGAAGGCCATCACGGCATGGGCGTCGTTGAAGGCATAGGTCCCCGCGGTGGCGATCGGCGCCCAGATATCGGCCAGCACACGGAAGCGGTCGCCCACGTCGATCCCGCGCAGGAACAGCCGCCACAGCATCGCGGACGCGTCGATCATGTCCAGCACGATGCCGGACCGCCCGCCGCCGATCCTGTGGTCGAACAGGTCCAGCACGGTGGGGATGTCGCCATTGTCCAGGTAGTACAGCGCCAGGTGCCACCAGTTATGGACCTGCAGGAAGCTGTCGCCGGCCCAGGCGTCGCTGCCGCGCATCCAGGCGATGCCGTCGTCGCGGCGGCGCTGCATCTCCATCACATGCGCCACCGCGTGCTGCGCCCATCCGTCGCGTGGTTCCAGCGCCACCGCGCGCCGCCCGGCGGCTTCGGCGCGGGCGTAATCGGCGGTCTCCTCCAGCCCGAAGGCCTGCATCCCCAGCACCGAGTGATAGCCCGGCATCGACGCGTCCCAATGCGGCAGGGCGCGGGCGATGCGGTCGCGCAGCATGCGGGACTGGCCGGTGAAGAAGTCGATCTGGTGGCCGGCCAGCAGCCCCAGCGCGTCGCGCGGGTGGGCGATGGTGACGTCCTCCATCACCCGGGCGGCGTCATGCCAGCGCCCCTCGGCCAGATGGCCGAGCGCGGTGGCGTGGCCAAGCTCGCGGTCGGTGCGGGCATGGGCGCGGGCGAGACGCAGGGAGTCGCGCGCGATCGGGATGCCGCCTGGCTCGGTGCCCAGCAGATGCAGCCAGGCGCGCAGGACATGCGCCATGGCGAAGCCGGGCGCGGCGGCGATCGCGGCATCGGCGCGGGCCACCGGGTCGGCGCGGTAGCATTGCAGTTCGGCGATCCCCGCCTGGTAGGCCTCGGCCGCTGCGCCGGTCGCGCCGGTCAGTTCCAGACCCAGGATGTCCCGTTGCGCCATGATCTGCTCCTGCCCCCCTGCACGCTGCCGCACGCCGTCGTGGATTGGCACAGCTAGCGCGCTTTCCGGCTGACCGTAAACGGTCAGCGCGCGCTATCTTATTGTCTGATCGCATGATTCACCCGCTGCCACGATTCCGCTCAGCGGGATCATGCTCTGGCGCGCTTTCCGGCTGACCGTAAACGGTCAGCGCGGGGCGTCCACCGCGATGGCCCCGGGGCGCGCTGCGGGCATCGACGGGATTGTTGCCTTGGCGGGGTGGGATGGGGTATCAGGAACGAATAAGGAACTTTCCCGGCCTGCCCCCGCTATGCGCAATCCTCCCATCCCGCGCAACCATTGCCTTCCGGGGCGCGCCATGCTTCTACCGCCGCCTTCGGAGGAAGTATCAATGACCGCTTACGTTTCCGGACGGCATTTTCTGCAGACCCCTGGCCCGACCAATGTGCCGGATCGGGTTCTGCGCGCCATGGACCGCAACGCGATCAACCACCGAGGTCCCGAGTTCGGTGCGCTGGGGCGCGCCGTGATCGGCAAGCTGCAGCAGGTCTTCCAGACCCGGGGGATCATCGGCATTTTCCCGTCGTCGGGCACCGGCGCGTGGGAAGCGGCGTTCGTGAACGCGCTGAAGCCAGGCGACCGCATCCTGACCAGCCGTACCGGGCAGTTTGCCTCGTTGTGGGAGCAGATGGCCACGAAGATGGGCCTGGAGGTCGTCGCGCTGGACACCGACTGGCGCCACGGCGCCGATGCCGGCGCGATCGGCGATGCGCTGGGCGCGGACCGCGACCACCGCATCAAGGCGGTCTGCGTCGTCCATAGCGAGACCTCGACCAGCTGCATGTCCGACATCCCGTCGGTCCGCGCCGCGATGAACCGCGTCGGCCATCCGGCGCTGCTGATGGTCGATGCCATCTCGTCGCTGGCCTGCGCCGATTACCGCCATGACGAGTGGGGCGTGGACGTGACCATCGCCGGGTCGCAGAAGGGGCTGATGGTGCCGCCGGGCCTGTCGTTCACCGCGATCAGCGACAAGGCGCTGGCCGCCGCGAAGGCCAACACCGGCACCCATCGCAGCTACTGGGACTGGGAACCGCTGGTGGCGGCGAACCAGACCGGGTTCTTCCCCTACACCCCGGCCATCAACCTGCTGTTCGCGCTGGATGCCGCGCTGGACATGCTGCTGGAGGAAGGGCTGGCGAACGTCGTCGCCCGCCACGACCGCTATGCCGAGGCGACCCGTCGCGCGGCGCGGACCTGGGGGCTGGACCTGCAATGCCTGGACCCCAAGGCCTATGCCCCGGGCGTGACCGCGATCCGCGTGCCGGAAGGCCACAGCGCCGACAAGCTGCGCGACGTGGTGCTGACGAAGTTCAACATGAGCCTGGGCAACGGCCTGGGCCGCGTGAACGACATCGTCTTCCGCATCGGCCATATGGGTGACCTGAGCCCGCTGCAGCTGACCGGCACCCTGTCGGGCGTCGAGATGGGGCTGCGCATCGCCGGCATCCCGCACAAGGCGGGCGGTGTGCAGGCGGCGATGGACTATCTGTCCGGGAACGCCTGACCCATGGCGCCGCCGCTGCGGGTGGGCGTCGTCCACGATTTCCGGAACACCGCCGGAACCGGGATGACGAATGCCGACCTGTATGCGGCGCTGATGGACCAGGTGGTGTGGCTGGAT
>CAYZKM010000684.1:0-2759 GCA_964478525.1 uncultured Bifidobacterium sp. | reverse complement strand
CTTCCAGAACGCGGCCTCGGCCGCCCAATCGGCCTCGGTCCCCTCGCCCACCGATGTCCACACCTCGATCCCGATCGCCTCATCCGCGCGCCCGGCCGCCCGCGCCATGCCGCGCAGGCGGGCGAACTCGGCCAGGGCGGTATCGCCGGGCGGATAGGCGTTCATGATCCACCCGTCGCCCAGCCGCGCGATGCGGTCCAGCGTCTGGTCGACATGCCCGCCGAACCAGACCGGAATGCGCCGATGCACCGGCAGCGGGTTGATCCCGGCATCCTGGATCTCGTGCCAGCGTCCCTTGAACGTCACATGCGGTTCCGCCCACAGCATCTGCATCACCTCCACCTGCTCGGCCGAGCGGCGGCCGCGGTTGGAGAAGGTTTCGTTCAGGCCGGTGAATTCGACCGGGTTCCAGCCGACGCCGACGCCCAGCCGGAAGCGCCCGCCGCACAGCAGGTCCAGCGACGCCGCCTGCTTGGCCACCAGCACCGCCTGCCGCTGCGCCAGGATCAGCACCTGCGTCGAGAACTCGGTGCTCGGCCGGCAGATCGCGGCCAGGTAGGCGAAGCAGACGAACGGATCGTGGAACAGGTCGGCGGAGGTATTGCGGTCGCCCCAGTCCGGGCGAGAGGCGACGTTCACGCCCAGCACGTGGTCGGCCAGGCCCAGGTTGGTATAGCCCATCCCCTCGGCCGCCTGCGCGAAGTCCCGCACCACGATCGGATCGCCGCCGATATCGTGCAGCGGCAGCATCACACCCAGTCGCATGATCTTCTCCCCATCGGTATTCTTGCCGCCGATCCTATCAGACGCGGCGGTCCCGGCCCAGGTGCCCGTGCCGATCGTTGTTTCAACATTACTCGAAATGTCGTTGACCGCACGCGCCGCGGGCGGATAGCCTCGGACGCGACATCAGCAACGGAGTGGAACGATGGACAGCGCCGCGATCAAGGACCTGGTGCGGACCCGCTATGGCAGCATCGCCGCGGATGGCGATGCGGCGGCCTGCTGCGCGCCGGCGCCGGCCGCGGCCGGGTCGTCCTGCTGCGCCCCCGCCGCGCCGGCGGACCGCGATGCCAAGGCGCTGCGCATGGGGTATTCGGCGGCCGAGCTGGCGGCGATCCCCGATGGCGCGAATCTGGGCCTGGGCTGCGGCAACCCGCAGGCCATCGCCGGGCTGCGGGCGGGGGAGACGGTGATCGACCTGGGCAGCGGGGCGGGGTTCGACTGTTTCCTGGCCGCTCGGCAGGTGGGCCCGTCCGGGCGGGTGATCGGCATCGACATGACGCACGAGATGCTGGCCAGGGCGCGCGCCAATGCCGCCCGCATCGGCGCGGGGCAGGTCGAATTCCGGCTGGGCGAGCTGGAGCATCTGCCGGTGGCCGACAACACGGCCGATGTCATCCTGTCGAACTGCGTGGTGAACCTGGTGCCGGACAAGGCGCAGGTCTTCCGCGAGGCGTTCCGCGCCCTGAAGCCGGGCGGGCGGCTGGCGATCTCGGATGTGGTGAACACCGCGCCGCTGCCGGATGACCTGGCGCGCGATCCGGCGCTGCTGTGCGGCTGTGTGTCCGGCGCGGCGGCGGTGGGCGCGATCGAGGGCTGGCTGCGCGATGCCGGGTTCCGCGCCATCAGCGTGACGCCGCGGCCCGAGAGCCGGGACCTGATCGCGTCCTGGGCGCCGGGAACGGGGATCGAGGCGTGCGTGGTGTCGGCCTCGATCGAGGCGGTGAAGCCGGGCTGATGGACCAGGGTGCGGCGGTCGCGGCCCTGGGCGCCCTGGCGCATGGGCATCGGCTGGCGATCTACCGCATGCTGGTCGAGCGTGGGCCGACCGGGCTGGCGGCCGGGGTGATCGCCGAGCGGCTGGGGCTGGCGCCGTCGTCGCTGACGTTCCATCTGCAGCATCTGCACCGCGCCGGCCTGATCGAGCAGCGCCGGGCCAGCCGGCAGCTGATCTATGCGGCGGATTTCGGGCGGATGAGGGCGCTGGTCGGGTTCCTGACCGAGAATTGCTGCCAGGCGGCGTGCGGGGTGGGTTGACGGGGTGGTTGCCTTTCGGGGGGCATCCGGAACATAATCGGAACATGCCGGACCGGATGCGGATGTGCGGGATGTTTTACAGCGGGGACGGGCACCTCGTGCCCGACCATGACCGGCCGGTCAGGCCCGATGCGGAAAATGGTGGTCCTACCCCATGTCCGGTGAGGATTCTCCGCGCCAGGCCCGCCATCCGCCCCGGTGGCCGGGACGGGCACTACCTACCTGGCCATGACCGGCCAGCCGCCCCCGATGCGGAAAATGGTGGTCCTACCCCATGTCCGGTGAGGATTCTCCGCGCCGGACCGGTCCGGGACAGGCCATCCGCGCCGCGGACAGCGCGCCGGACCCCGCCGGGGCTATTCCTTCGCCGGCTTGCTGTCGTTCGCCACCGCCGGGCGGATGACCGAGGTGATCGTCTCCCGCAGCACCGTCACCTTCAGGTTCGGCGCGATCTCGACCTCGATCTCGCTGGACGTGACCTGCTTGCCGTCCTTGTCCTGCACCATCGGCACGCGCTGCACGGTGGCCAGGATGCCGCCGCCGGTCACCACGCGGTCGCCGCGCTTCAGCTGGGCCAGCATGTTGCGCATGTCCTTCTGCTTCTGCTGCTGCGGGCGGATCAGCATGAAGTAGAAAACCGCGAAGATCAGCACCAGCGGCAGGAACTGTGTGGCGGTGGCGGCAAGCCCGCCCGCATCCTGGGCGTAGGCAGGCGAAAT
>CAYZKM010000683.1:0-2761 GCA_964478525.1 uncultured Bifidobacterium sp. | reverse complement strand
AGAACCAGTTGGCGACGTAGATGTGCGGCTCCTCGCGCTTCAGCACGGTGCCGATGAACACCACGGCGTACAGCACCCAGATCAGCGTCAGGAACAGGTCCAGGTGCCATTCGGGTTCGGCGTATTCCTGGCCCTGCGTATAGCCCATCACGTATGACAGCGCGGCCATGACGATGAAGAACTGGTAGCCCCAGAAAATGAAATTCGCCAGCGCCTCGCCACCGAACAGCCGCGCCCGGCAGGTCCGCTGCACGACGTGGAACGAGGTGGCGAACAGCGCTGAACCGCCGAACGCGAAGATCGCGCCCGAGGTATGCACGGGGCGCAGACGGCCGAAATTGGTGAACGGGAAGCCCAGGTTCAGCGCCGGCCAGGCGAGCTGTGCGGCCAGCACCACGCCGACAAGAAACGCCACCACGCCCCAGAACATGCAGGCGATGACGAATTTCTTGACGATGTCTTCATTGTATTGAATGACCGGACGACCGACATGGTCAGACATGATAGGCTCCTTTGGCCCGGAGAGCCTGCTTGTCGAAATGGCGCCGTATCAGCCCCAGGACGAAGACCACGGCAAATCCGGCCAGCGACAGGCCGAATACGTACATGCCGTCATCCGTGGCGCCCGCCCCCAGGATCAGGCCGATCAGGCCCAATAATGACACGAGCAGACCTACGAAGAGATCGCTTCCCTCGACTTTCATCTGCAACTCCGGTGTTCGTCGCGCGCGTTTCCCGGCGGCACGGAAATCCATGCCACCGCCATCGACGGTGCGCGCCATGCCGCAGTGCGGCATTGATGCAGATCAATGCCGCTATCGGCCAGAAAAATTAGGAAAAACCGTGATCGAGAGCCTGCATGACCTTCTCGCATGGTGCGGCGAGCTGCCCTTGAGCAGCGGCGTCGTGGCCGGGCTTTTCCTGGCCGGCACGGCCGGCAGCACGCTGCATTGCGCCCCGATGTGCGGCGGCTTCGTGCTGGGACAGGTGGCCGACCGGATGGTCCATATCCAAACCGGACACCTGTGCGAGTGGCGCCGCTATGGCGCCGGCATCCTGCTGCCGTACCATCTCGGGCGCATGACGACCTATGCGGCACTGGGCGCGGCGGCCGGGGCCGGCGGTGCGGTCCTGGCGCGGGTGCCATTCCTGTCCGCGGCCCTGCTGACCCTGTCGGCACTGATGTTCCTGCTGCTGGCGCTGCGCCGGTTCGCCACCTGGCTGCCGTCGCTGACCGTGCCCGCGCGGATGCCATCGCTGTTGCAGCCGCTGCTGGCCCGGTTGAACCATCGGACACCCTGGGGCGGCTATGCGCTGGGACTGGCACTGGGCTTCCTGCCATGCGGATTCATCTATGGCGCGCTGACCGCGGCGGCGGCGTCCAACGATCCCTGGACCGGTGCCGCCGCCATGGCCGCCTTCGCCGCCGGCACCGCGCCCGCGCTGATCGCCGTGGGAATCGCCGGACAGGCCGCCGGGCATCGCTGGCGGTCGGCCATGGCCGCCGCCGCCCCCTTCATCATGGTCGTGAACGCCGCCCTGCTGGCCGCGCTGGCCTTCCGCAGCCTGGGCGCCTGACGCCTCAGCCGCGGAACCGCGGGGTCACCGCCTCGCACATCATCCGCAACGAGTTCGCCACCTGCTCGCGCGGGATGCGCATGCCGCAGTTCAACTCGGCCAGGATACCGGACAGGCCCAGCTCCTCGCGCAACCGGCCCAGACGGTCGATCACCATCGCCGGCGTGCCGACCACGATCTTGCTGCGCAGCACCTCGTCATAGTCGATATTCATCAGCCTGGCCCCACGCTCGGCCCGGTTCTCGATGGCGCGGGCGCCTTCCAGGGTGGCGGATTTCTCGATGCGCTCACCCAGGTAGCGATAGAAGAACATCACGCTCTCCATCGGCTCCTCGCGCGCCTGCTTCTCGGTTTCCGCGATATAGACGGGCACGCGCAGATAGACCTTGCCGGTGCCGGGATGGCCGGCCTTGGCCCAGGCCTCGCGGTACACGCGCAGGTTCGGCACCAGCTCGTTCAGATCGCCCAGCCGGGTGGCGACGAAGATGGGATAGCCTTCCCGCCCGGTCTGCTCGAACGTGTCGGGGCTGTTCACGGCGATCCGCAATTCGGGATACGGGGCCTGGTACGGCTTGGGCGTCAGGCAGACATCGTCGAAGTCGTAGAACTGCCCATGATAGGAAAACCGCTCCTGCGTCCAGGCACGCTTCAGGATCTCGGTGACCTCGGCGAACCGTTCGCGGCTTTCGGCATACGAGATGCCATACGCCTGGTAGGTCCGGGGAAAACCGCTCCGCCCGATGCCGAAGATCAGCCGCCCGTGGCTGATATGGTCGACGGTGGCGGCTTCCTCGGCGACGCGCAGCGGGTGGCACAGCGGCAGCACCTGCACGGCGATGCCGATCTTCATCCGCCGTGTGCGCGCGGCGATCGCGCTCGCGATCGTCAGCGGCGCGGCCAGCACCGACCGTTCCGGGGACGTGTGCAGTTCCGCCAGCCACATCACATCCAGGCCCGAGACCTCGGCGGCGTCGACCAGTTCGAATGACTCGGTGAAGGCCTCCGCCTCGGTCTGGCCGGGCCGACGCTGAAATTCATGGAACATGCCGAATTCCATGGCCGCTTCTCCCTTGTCTTTGGGCCAGGGTTGACCGGTTCCGCCCGGCCCGCAAGCCCCCGCTATGCCCTCTGCAGGGCTATCGCATTTGGCCGAGCACGGATCGTGCGAACTCGTCGGACCATC
>CAYZKM010000682.1:0-2764 GCA_964478525.1 uncultured Bifidobacterium sp. | reverse complement strand
GCCGGCACCAACCTGATGATGGTGAACGGCCAGGTGAACCTGCACTTCGCCGACATCCGTACCGTCATGGCCGAGATGGGCAAGGCGATGATGGGCACCGGCGAGGCCGAAGGCGAGAACCGCGCCATCCGCGCCGCCGAGGCCGCGATCAACAACCCGCTGCTGGAAGATACCTCGATGGCCGGCGCGCGGGGCCTGCTGATCAACATCACCGGCGGCGACGACCTGACCCTGTTCGAGGTCGACCAGGCGGCGAACCGCATCCGCGAGGAGGTGGACGAGGAAGCGAACGTCATCTTCGGTTCGGCCGTCGATGAATCCCTGACCGGGCGCATCCGCGTGTCGGTCGTGGCCACCGGCATCGATTCCGCCAAGACCGACCAGCAGCGTCCGCGGCTTGTCGCGGTGGGCGGCGGCGCGATGCCGGCCCCGCAGCCGATCGTGACACCGCAGGCCAACGCGGCCCCCGCGATCGCCCCGATCCCGATGGGCAACACCGCCGCCCTGCGCCAGGTCTCGCCACAGCCGATCGTGACGCCGCAGGCCGAGATCGGCGCCGCCGTGGAAGCGGTGGCCGAGGCACATGTCGCGCCGCAACCGCAGCCGATCCCGGCACCGCAGCCCCAGCCGATCCCGCTGCGCCAGCACGCCGCGCCGCAGCCGGTCGCCCCGCAATTCGGTGGCGGACAGCCCGGTTCGGCCCCGATGGCGCGCGGCGGGCTGTTCCCCGACATGAACCGCCCCGGGAATGCGCCGCCGGTCAGCGCCCCGGCGCCCGCGGCGACCGCCGAACCACCGAAGCAGAGCCTGTTCAACGCCGTCACCGGGGCATTCCGCCGTCGCCAGGCCCCTGCCCCGGCAACGCAGGACGCCGCGCCGCACCTGCGGCGGGAGCCGGCGCAGCCGTCGATGACCGAGATCCAGCCGCAGATGCCGCCGGCCTCGGTCCGCCAGGCCCATGCCGGCGACGAGGTCGGCCTGGAAATCCCGGCCTTCCTGCGCCGCCAGTCTTCGTAAGGTCCGATCGGGAACGCTGCGGGGAGGGGGCGACCTCTCCCCGTTGCGTGTACGGGACAGCCGTGTGCGGCGCAAAAATTCCATTATATTCAATGATCTAGAGAGAAACACTCAGCAATAATCATTGACTTTCCCAACCTTCTCCCCGGCCTGTAGCTTATCTCACGGGCGCACGACATCGTGCCGTCGCACCATCGGGGAACCGGTCTGCATGGATGGATCATCGCAGGTTTCGCAGTTGGACAGCGTTCGGGTCGAACCGGCGCAGACATCCCAGCGTACCCTGAAATCCCCCATCAGCTGCGTTGGCGTCGGCGTGCATTCCGGCCGCCGTACCAGCCTGACGCTGCGTCCGGCCGAAGCCGGCCACGGCATCGTCTTCCGCCGCACCGACCTGAACCGCCTGATCCCGGCCAGCTATGACCGCGTGGTCGATACCCGCCTGTGCACCGTGATCGGCGACCCGGACTGGGCATCCGCCCGCGTCGGCACGATCGAGCATCTGATGGCCGCCTTCGCCGCCAAGGGCATCGACAACGCCCTGGTCGAGGTCGATGGCCCGGAAGTGCCGATCCTGGACGGGTCCGCAGCACCGTTCCTGTTCCTGCTGGACTGCGCCGGAACCGAAAACCAGGCCGCCCCGCGCCGCATCATCGAGATCCGGCGCACCGTGCGCGTGACCGATGGCGATGCCTTCGCCGAGTTCCGCCCGGCCGCCTCCCGTTCCCGCGGTACCGCGCCGACACTGGACATGGAATTGTCGATCGACTTCGACGCGGAAGCGATCGGGCGGCAATCCTGCACGATGCGCCTGGCGGCCGAGACGTTCCGCGACAGCTTCGCCCGCGCCCGCACCTTTGCCCTGGCGCACGAAGTCGATGCCCTGCGCGAGGCCGGCTTCGCCCTGGGCGGCAACCTGGACAACGCCGTCGTCGTCGACGGCGCCAAGGTGCTGAATCCCGGCGGGCTGCGCATGGACGACGAATTCGCCCGCCACAAGCTGGTGGACGCGGTCGGCGACCTGGCCCTGGCCGGCGGCGCGCTGCACGGCCGTTTCATCGCCCACCGCACCGGGCATGCATTGAACAACAAGCTGCTGCGCGCCCTGTTCGCCGATGCCGCGACATGGAAACAGGGCCGTTCCGCACCGCTTGACGCCGTCGCCGCCTGACACGGCTTCGCGCGCCGCACACGCATGGTATAAGCGGGGCAATGGAACAGATTCTCCCGGTCTTTCGCCGCCTGCCGCGTGGGCTCGCCGTCACCGCGATCCTGCTGCTGCCCCTGTTGTCCGGTTGCGGCTCGAAGGACGAGGACGAGGTCGATCTCGGCCCGGTCCAGCCGGTCGAGGTCCTGTACAACAACGGTGTCGACGCCCTGAACGCTCGGCGCTTCGCCTCGGCGGGCGCGCAGTTCAACTCGGTCGAGCAGAACTACCCCTACTCCCCCTGGGCCGTGAACGCGCAGCTGATGCAGGCCTATTCCCTGTATCTGCAGAACAAATACACCGACGCGCTGGGCACGATCGACCGGTTCATCCAGCTGCATCCGGCGCATCGCGACATCGCCTATGCCTATTATCTGCGCGCGCTCTGCTATTATGAACAGATCGCCGACATCCAGCGCGACCAGCGCGGCACCGACCAGGCGATGAACGCGCTGCAGGAAGTGGTGAACCGCTTCCCCGACACCGCCTATGCCCGCGACGCCAGGCTGAAGATCGACCTCGCCCGCGACCATCTGGCCG
>CAYZKM010000681.1:0-2766 GCA_964478525.1 uncultured Bifidobacterium sp. | reverse complement strand
AACAACGAGATAGGGCGCGCTGACCGGTTACGGTCAGCCGGAAAGCGCGCTAGACGCGTGTCGTCAATGGTTCGTTCATGATTTCCGGGCAGTCTGGCCAGCGTGGCAGACTCCCGACCATCCCCTGCCCTGTCCTGGAATCCGGCGACCTTCGCCGAACGCGGAGTCGCCGCGCCGTTCACCGCGCCGCAGCTTCTGGGCGCGCGCCTGCGTGACGATGGCCGGGGTTCGGCGGACCTGACGGTACCCAACCCGTCCGGCGGGCGCGGGGTCTATGTGCTGGACTGGCACAGCGGGCGAGAGCTGTTCCGCCCGACCCTGCACGACACCGTGCTGCACCAGCAGGTCGGCCGCGCGGGCGCTGTCACCCCCGCGACGGTGCGCACCGCCGCCCGACGGGTCGCGACCGACGGGCTGGCCGGGCGGGCGGCACGCCACACCGCGCTGCAGGCCGCGCGAGACGCCGAGGAGGACCGCATCCGGGCACATTTCCTGCTGATGATGTGCCTGGTCGACCAGGCCGAGCCCGGCGGCATCGCGATCTCGGAGACCATGCCGCGCACGGATGCGCTGATCCGCCGGGCGCGCGCGGTGATCGGGCGGGTCGGCCCGATGGCGACACCGACGGCGACGGTCGCCGACGCGCTGGAAGGCCTGGCCGCGCCCTATGCGGCGCTGGGCGTCCATCCCGACAGCCGCTCCCCCCGGCTGCCACGCCTGATCGCGCGGATGCGGACCCTGTGCGAAACGCTGGCCGCCCAGCCATCCCCGTCCTGGCACGACCGCCACCCCGCCCTGGCGGCCGGCATCGCCGCCGCCGCCGCGCGGTTCGCCGACGAGACCGACCGCTTGCTGCGCGATTGCCGGCGGCTGACCGGCGACATGACCGCCCTGCTGCGCCTGTGGGCGTCCCGGCCCGATGCCGTGACCGACGTGCTGGCCCGCCCGGAATGGCTGCTGGATGGGTGGGAGCAGATCTGCGCGATATGGGAACTGGCCGCAACGCCGCTGGAGCGGCGCGCCGCCCTGGTGGACATCGGCACGATCATTCCGCCTCTGCCGCACGAGGCCGCCGCCTGGCAGACCGACACCGCGCCGGCCGGGTGGATCGCCCCGCATCCGCCGCTTGCGCCGAGCGGGGGCGGCACCCCGCGCGGCAGCGTCGCCTTTGCCCTGGTGGCCCGCAACGAGCGGCTGCGCGCCGTCCGCATCTGACGCCCCCAACCGGTGTCCTTGAACCGGAATCCCCCAACGGAATCTGAGGAAAGCCAGCCCCGTGTCGAACCCCGACCCGCCGTCGATAGACCCGCTGATCCGCGCTGTCAGAACCGGCCTGGCCGAGGCCCGCGACGAGCAGCTGGCGCGGATCGTCCATGTCATCGACGGCATGCCGGACCGCGGCCGGATCGACGACCTGCTGCCGCCGGTGCGGCCGCGGCTGGCGCGGCTGCGGCTGGCGCGCCCGCTGCGCTTCACCCGGGTGCTGTTCATCCCGCTGCAATCGGCGCTCGCCGACCCGCGCGCCTGGCGCCCCGGCGCCCCCGCCATCCCCCGGGCGGCGTTGCGCGCGCTGGCCGAGACGGTGCGCGCCACGATGGGCGCGCGGGGCGAGGCCATCGAGCGGATGATCGCCGGACGGACGACCCACGACACGGCGGCGATGCTGGACGCCGGACAGGTGCTGTGGCCCGAGGCGGGGCGGATCCTGCACGCCGCGCCGCCTCCTCGGGGATGGGACCGGACCGGAATCAGCCTGGCCGCCTACCCCGCGCTGGCGCGCATCGCCGGGGCGGTGCTGGCGCAGACCCCAGCCGTCGACCGGATGGCGGCGGACGCCATGCGGGGATCGGTCCCGCCGGCGCCGGAAGCCATCGGCGCGCTGCTGGCCGCGACACGGGCGATGGATGCCGACGCGCTGGCCCTGCTGCTGGTCGTGCTGCTGGCGCGGGTGCCGCTGGCGGTCCCCGTGCTGGCGCGGCTATCCGAGGATGGCGTGCTGCGCCGAGCGCTGGATGGCGCGCAGGAGGCGGTGGTGGAGCGGTTGCGCGGCGGCGAGGCGATCGACACGCAGGTCGGCCGGGCGGCGCTGCCGGCTGCGACCGACGCGGTGCGCCGGATCGCGACGCTGGTGCACGCGTTGGAGGAGATGCGCCCGTCCAGCACCCGGCGGGAGAAGCTGGCGGCGATCCGCCAGCGCCTGGACCAGGCATGCCAGGCGCGGTTTGACGACGGCCTGCGGCGGGACTTCCTCGCACCGCTGGGCAGCATCGGCACGCCGGCCCGACCGGTCGCGGTGGACGCGCTGGAGGATGTGGCGCGCGGCCTGCGCGCGCTGGAGACCGAGGCCCGCGCCATCGGCGGCGCCCCGGCCTATGACCGGATGCTCGCCCTGGCGAGCGAGGCGGTCCGCGCCACGCCGCTATCCGACACGCTCGACCTGTCCGACAAGGCAAGGCTGCTGGAGATCGTCGCCGACACCGACGCCGCGCTGGCGCTGTACAGGGCCGGCGGATAGCCGTGATGGGCGCAGGCCCGGTCAGGCGACCTGCACCGACTGCACCGCTTCCTCCAGCTCCTGGAAGGACGGCATGTTTTCATTTGGAACCATCTTGCGGCCGGTCTCGACGCTGACCTGCGGCGCGTTCCCATGCAGGTGGGTCACGATGACCGCTCTGATCACTTCATGGTAGGCTGACTCCTCCTCGATCACCCCTTTCAGGCGGTTGGCGCAGGGGGCGACCATGCCGTAGGCCAGCAGCACGCCCA
>CAYZKM010000680.1:0-2766 GCA_964478525.1 uncultured Bifidobacterium sp. | reverse complement strand
CCAGGTCACCGTCGTGCCGGACAGCAGCAGGATCATGGTGTTCAGCAGCGGCAGGTGGAACGGGTCGAACGTGTTGATCGTCGACGGCGGCCACACGGTTTCGCCGTTGCCCTGGGTTTCCGGGAAGATCAGGAAGTTGAAATAGGCCCAGAAGAAGCCGACGAAGAACATCACCTCGCTGGTGATGAACAGCAGCATGCCGTAGCGCAGGCTGAGCCGGACGATCGGGCCATGGGCGCCCGGCGTGCGGCTTTCGATGATGACGTCGCGCCACCACATGAAGGCGATCGCCACGGTCAGCAATACGCCGATCGTCAGCATCGCGAAGCTGCCGTAATGGGCGGCCAGGACGATGCCGAAGACGATCAGGAAACCACCCAGCGCGGCGCAGATCGGCCATGGGCTGGGATCTGGCAGGTGGTAGGGATGCTTCATACCGGAACCAGTTGGCACCGTGGCACCGTGCGCGTCGTTGCTCATGTCGTACCCATCACCACTCCGCCGGGGAATCCGCCCCGACACGGCTGTGCCATCATCGACAATTCCGGCCCCAGTTCAAGGGGCGGGCGGGACAAAAAGCCCGTCAATCAGTTGGTCCGTGCATTCACCGCCCCCGGCGTTGCAGCCGTACCGCCGACATGCGGCCCCGCCTTGGCCAGGGCGCCGGTGCGGTCGGCGTCGTCCAGGCTGCGGAAGAACGTGTACGACAGCGTGATGACCTTGACATCGGACGTGGCGGGATCGCGCGTGATCTGCGGATCGACCCAGAAACTGACGGGAAATTCCATGGTCTGCCCGCCATCCAGCGTCTGCTTGTCGAAGCAGAAGCAGGCGGTCTTGTGGAAGTACCGGGCCGCTTTCTCGGGCGTGACCGTGTACAGCGCGGTGCCGCTGACGGGGCGCGAGGCATTGTTCGTCGCGCGATAGAACGCCAGTTGATCCTCGCCGACCGGCAGCGTGATCTCGATCTTGTCGGGTCCGAACTTCCAGGGCAGGCCCGGATTGACATCGGCGTTGAAGCGCACGCGGATCGTCTGCCCGTTGCCGCCGGGGGCGGTGGCGGCGCCGATCTGCGGCGTGCCGCCGAAGCCGGTGGCCGCGCAGAACATCCGGTACAGCGGCACGGCGGCGAAGGACAGGCCGACCATGCCCAGTGCGACGCCGACGAAGGCGCTCGCGACCAGGCGGTTGCTGCGCCGCGTGTCCATCGTCAGGCCTTCATCATCTTGACGATGGTGATGGCGTAGAACAGTGCGGCCAGCGCCACCAGGACCAGCATGATCGCCCGGTTCCGGCCACGCCGGCGGCGGCGCAGTTCCTCGGCCTGTGTCGGGCCGGGTCGTGGCGGGTTGTCGGACATGATGAAAAACTCGTGTGAGTGTCGCGGGATTCAGCCAACCAGCCGGTCTGCGGCCAGGGCCCCGAACAGGACAAATAGGTACAGGATCGAGAATTTGAAGGCAGCGCGGGCAGGCGCGTCGTTGGTCAGGCTGACCCCGGTCGCATCCTGCGCGTCGGTGGCGACACGCCAGACATTGACCAGGAAGCCCAGGCCCAGCAATCCGGCCGAGGCGGCATAGATGATCCCCGAGAAGCCGACGAACCACGGCACCAGGGTCAGCGGCACCAGCAGCAGCGTGTACAGCACGATCTGCCTGCGGGTTTCCTTCGCGCCGGCGACCACCGGCAGCATGGGCACGTCGGCGCGCCGGTAGTCATCGTTGGCCCACAGGGCCAGCGACCAGAAATGCGGCGGCGTCCAGATGAAGATGATGCCGAACAGGACCAGCGGGATCAGGTCCACCGACCCGGTCACCGCCGCCCAGCCGATCACCGGCGGGAAGGCGCCGGCCGCGCCGCCGATGACGATATTCTGCGGCGTGCGGCGTTTCAGCCACATCGTATAGACGAAGACATAGAAGCAGATCGACAACGCCAGCACCGCGGCGGCGGTGACGTTGATCACCAGGCCCATCACGATCACGGCGCCCACCGCCAGGGTGATGCCGAAGCCCAGCGCGGCGCCGGGTTCGATCCGTCCGGCGGGGATCGGCCGCCTGGCGGTGCGGCGCATCACCGCATCGATGTCACGGTCGTACCACATGTTGATCGCGCCGCAGGCCCCGGCGGCGATCGCGATGCACAGCACCGCCGTGAAGCCCAGCACCGCGTGCAGCCGGCCCGGGGCGACCAGCAGGCCGATCAGGCCCGTGAACACCACAAGTGTCATCACGCGCGGCTTCAGCAGCGCCACCCAGTCCTTCCATTCGGACTCGGCGTGCATGAAGCCGGGATGGGCGGCATGGGCCGACAGGGAGGATGCCTCCCCCCTGTCATTTCCGCTCAATTGTGCCGAAAGATCGCTCACTGATGGTTACCGGATCCGCGGCAATTCCGTGAAGCTATGGAACGCCGGCGGCGAGGTCTGAGTCCATTCCAGCGTGGTCGCGCCCTCGCCCCAGTAATTGTCGGCCACATGCTCCTTCGAGGTGAAGGTGCGATAGCAGACATACAGGAACACCAGAAGCGCGATGCCGCTGATATAGGCGCCCACCGACGAGACGAAGTTCCAGCCCGCGAAGGCGTTCGGATAGTCGGGGTAGCGCCGCGGCATGCCGGACAGGCCCAGGAAGTGCTGCGGGAAGAACAACAGGTTCACCCCGATGAAGGTCAGCCAGAAATGCACCCGGCCCCAGAATTCCGGATACGGACGGCCCGACATCTTGCCGATCCAGTAGTAGAAACCGGCGAAGATCGAGAACACGG
>CAYZKM010000679.1:0-2789 GCA_964478525.1 uncultured Bifidobacterium sp. | reverse complement strand
ATCCGCCTGGTGGCCGAGACCGGCCATGGGGCGGCCTATGAGTCGCCAGAGATCGTCAATCCCTGGCTGCTGGAAATGCTCGGCCGCACCAGGCCCTGACGGCGCGCCGCGGACCGCACGATACGAAGCCCATCACGAGGAAACCTTCCATGACCAACCCAAGCGAAATCAGCACCGGCCCCGGTGAGATGATGGGCAATGCCGGCCCGGGGATGCTGGCCGGCCTGCGCGTGATCGAGATCGCAGACGAACGCGCGGAGTATACCGGGCTGCTGATGGCCGGGCTGGGCGCCGAGGTCATCAAGATCGAACCGCCCGAGGGCAACGCCACCCGCCGCATCGGCCCGTTCCTGGACGACAAGCCCGGCCCGGACCGGTCGCTGTATTTCTGGCACTACAACCGCGCCAAGAAATCGGTGGCGATGGACCTGCAGGCGCCGGGATCGCGCGAGACGCTGCTGAAGCTGCTGGCGGGGGCGGATGTGCTGCTCGATTCGTCGTGCGGGGCGCTGAACACCGCGCTGGGGCTGGACCGGGCGGCGCTGAACGCGCAATTCCCCGCGCTGATCACCGCGCGCATGACACCGTTCGGCGATGACGGGCCATGGGTGGATTTCAAGGGATCCGACCTGATCCACCTGGCGCTGGGCGGGATCATGATGAATTGCGGCTATGACCCCGACCCGAACCGCGAATACGACACCCCGCCGATCGCCCCGCAGGTCTGGCACGCCTATCACATCGCCGGCGAGCAGCTGGCCACCGGCATCATCGCCGCGGCGATCAACCGCCATCGCACGGGCCTGGGACAGGACGTGTCGGTCGCGGTGCACGAGGCGGTGTCGAAGAACCCCGAGCTCGACATCATGAACTGGGTGATGCGGCGGGTGCCGCTGTGGCGCATGACCAGCCGCCACGCCATGGAGACGCCGAACGCGTCACCCTCGATCGTGCACACCAAGGACGGGCGGTGGTTCATCTCCCACGGGATGGGGCCGCGGGATTTGAAGAACCTGGTGCCGCTGCTGTCGAAATACGGCATGCAGGCCGACCTGCAGCCGCCTGGCCCGGATGTCGACCTGAAGGCCCGCGCGGTGCCCGGATCCACCGCCAGCGACGAGACACGCGCGCATATGCTGGACGTGGTGCAGCGCTTCGTCCGGTCCTGGACCTACAAGGATATGCCCTGGCTGGAGGCGCAGGAGGCGGGGCTGCTATGGGCGCCGATCCGCAAGCCGCGGGAGAATGCGCAGGACGAGCACTGGCTGGCGCGCAAGACCTTCGCCGATGTGGCGCATCCGGAGCTGGGCCGGTCGTTCCGCTATCCCACGTCGAAATGGCTGGCGACCAGGACCAGCTGGCAGGTCGGGCGGCGCGCGCCGCTGGTGGGCGAGGACACCGCCGCGGTGCTGGCCGAGGCCGGGCGCGCGCCATCGGTGCCGGCGCAGCCGAAGGGCTACACGGAACCGGTGAAGAATTCCGCGCTGCACGGCAAGCCGTTCCCGCTGCAGGGTGTGAAGATCCTGGATTTCGCCTGGTTCCTGGCATCCGCCGGCGGCACGCGCTTCCTGGCCGCGATGGGCGCCGAGAGCTACAAGGTGGAGTGGAAGGACAATCCCGACACCCGCCTGGCCGCGATGGCGCCGGTGGGCGGGCGCGCGGCGCGCGAGGGGGCGACCGGGCCGCTGAAGGGCGTGACCGATCATGACATGGGCGGGCAGTTCAACAACAAGAACGCCGGCAAGCGCGGCATTTCACTGAACATCCGCCACCCCAAGGGGTTGCAGATCGCCAAGGACCTGGTGCGGATGTGCGATGTGGTGGCCGAGGGGTTCTCGCCCGGCGTGCTGCAGCGGCTGGGGCTTGGCTATGACGTGATGAAGTCGATCAACCCCGGCATCATCTATATCCAGCAGGCCGGCATGGGCGCGCACGGCAAGTATGGCCGGATGCGCACCGTGGGTCCGGTGGCCGCGGCGTTCGCCGGGCAGGGCGACATGTCGGGCCTGCCCGAGCCCGCCATGCCGGTCGGGTGGGGGTATTCCTACCTCGACTGGATGGGCGCCTATGGCTATGCGCTGGCGCTGCTGGGCGCGCTGTACCACCGCGAAAAGACCGGCGAGGGGCAGTGGATCGATGCCTCGCAATGCGAATCCGGCATCTTCCTGACCGGCACGACGATCCTGGACTGGTATGCCAACGGCCGGGAATGGCGCCGGTATGGCAACCGCTCGCCGTACATGCCCGCGGCGCCGCACGGGGCCTACAAGTGCAAGGGCCGGGATCGCTGGGTGGCGATCGCCTGCTTCTCGGACGAGGATTGGCGAACCCTGGCCACCGTCGCGCGCCGTGGCGAGTGGCTGGGCGATCCGCGCTTCGCCACGCTGGCGGACCGGCTGGCGCACCAGGATGCGCTGGACGAGGCGGTCGGTGCCTGGACGGCGGACCACACGGCCGAGGAGGTGATGATGGCCCTGCAGAAGGCCGGCGTCGCCGCGGGCGTGTGCCAGAACTCGGAGGATCGCGTCGATCGGGACCCGCAGCTGCGGCACCTGAACTGGCTGACCGAGGTCACCGGCACCAAGATCGGCACCTGGCCGGTCTATGAGCTGCCGATGAAGTTCACCCGCACCCCGGCCTATATCGGCGGGCCGATCGACCGCGGCGCCCCGTGCTATGGCGAGGACAATGAATGGCTGCTGACGAGCATGCTGGGCTTCAGCCGCTCGGATGTGGAGAAGCTGGCCGAGGAGGGGGTGATCTGACTTGCCGGCGTCAGGCCGCCGGCG
>CAYZKM010000678.1:0-2800 GCA_964478525.1 uncultured Bifidobacterium sp. | reverse complement strand
GCGCCTCGGCCGCGATCCAGCGGCGCACCAGCGCCAGCAGCCGGTCCGGATAGGCGATGACATCGCTGAACAGCCAGTCGACCGGCTCGGGTGCCATGGCGAAGGCGCTGTCGCGCCGTTCGCTCACGCCCGCCATCGCCGCGACCGACGGATCGAGCGGCGCCTTGTCCACCGCCGTGACCCGCGCGCCCAGCTTCGCGATGGCCCAGGTCCAGCCGCCGGGACAGGCGCCCAGATCCAGGCAGGAATCCCCGGGGCCGGGCCACACCCCGATCCGCGTGCACGCCTCCCATAGTTTCAGATACGCTCGGCTTGGCGGGCCGACGCGATCCTCGGTCAGGTGGCATTCGCCGTTGACGAAGGGGCTGGACTTGGTCGGGCTGGCCAGCATCAGCCCGGGCGTCAGCAGTGTCCACGCGCCCAGATGCGCCGACGGGGCGGGTTCGGGGAAGGCCAGCGCCCGCGCCTTCACCGGCGGCAGGTGGCCGCCGATCAGCGCCATGCGCCGATGGTGCCCGACGCCATAGGCCGACCAGTTGCGCTGCATCGCCCGCAGCGCGCCGGCGGCGGTCTTCACCGAGGCGACCTCGATCCGGCGCGGGTCGGTCCAGACATCCTGCGCCCAGGCCGCGGCCACGGGCGGATCGGGCGACAGGGCCAGCCGGCCGTGCCAGGCCTCGATCGCGGCGCCGCGGCGGGCGAGCTCCTCGGTCAGCGGTGTCTCGAACCCGTCCGCCGCCAGATAGGCCGCCCGGATCATGCCCCGGCCCGCGGCGCGCGGACCGCCGACAGGGCCAGCAGCAGCCAGCCCACCATCAGCAGCGTGCCGCCGACCGGGGCCACGCTGCCCAGCGCATAGCCGCCCAGCGCCAGCGAGTAGACCGCGCCGCAGAACAGTGCCGTTCCCAGCGCGAAGGCGATGCCGGCCAGATCGCCCAGCCAGCCGCCGCGCGGCGCCCATAATCCGCAGCCCACCAGGGCCAGCGCGTGCCAGCCCTGGATCTGCACCGCGCTGTGCACCATGCGCAGCGCCTGCGGTTCCAGATGGTTCAGCCCGTGCGCCCCCAGGGCCGCCATCGCCACCGCGCCCAGCCCGGTCAGCGCCCCCAGCCCGATCCAAAGTCTCTGCATGCGTGTTGAACCTTGTTCCGCCGCGCCCGGCGCCCCTATACCATGGGCGATCATGCTCCGTGGCGACCTGTTTCCCGAGATCGGACCGTACGAGACCGGCTACCTGCCGCTTTCGTCCTCGCATGTGATGTACTGGGAGCAGGTGGGCAATCCGCGCGGCCAGCCGGTGCTGTTCCTGCATGGCGGGCCGGGGGCGGGGGCGGGGGCGGTGCATCGCCGCTTCTTCGATCCGAATTTCTGGCGCGTGGTGATCTTCGACCAGCGCGGGTCCGGCCGGTCGCGCCCGCTGGGCAGCCTGGAGGCCAACACCACCCCCGACCTGGTCGCCGATATCGAGCATCTGCGCCGCCATCTGGGGGTCGAGCGCTGGCTGCTGTTCGGCGGGTCCTGGGGCTCGACGCTCGCGCTGGCCTATGCGCAGGCCTATCCGGAGCGTGTGGTGGGCTGCGTGCTGCGCGGCATCTTCCTGGGCCGCAAGCAGGAGGTCGACTGGTTCCTGCACGGGATCGAGACCATCTTTCCCGACGCCCACGCGCAGTTCATCGGCTTCCTGCCCGAGGCGGAGCGCGGCGACATCCTGGGCGCCTATCTGCGCCGGCTGACCCATCCGGACCCGGCCATCCATGGGCCCGCCGCCCGCGCCTGGTCGGAATACGAAGGCACCTGCAGCACGCTGCTGCCGAGCCCGGAGACGGTGATGTCGTTTTCCCAGGATCGCACGGCGCTGGGCCTGGCGCGGATCGAGGCGCATTACTTCGCCCACGACCTGTTCCTGGCCGCTGGCGGGCTGCTGGGGCATATGGACCGCATCCAGCATATTCCGGCCGAGATCGTGCAGGGCCGCTACGACATCGTCTGCCCGCCCTCCACCGCCTTCGCATTGGCCGCGGCATGGCGCTCGGCCAGGCTCACCATCATCCCTGATGCCGGGCATTCCGCGCTGGAGGCGGGGATCAGGCGCGCGCTGGTCGCGGCCGTCGAACGGTTCCGCGGCGAACGATAGGGGAGAAACGGCATGAAGGTTGGCGTCATCGGTCTCGGCACCATGGGAATGGGGGCCGCGCTGAACCTGCTGCGCAAGGGCCATGCCGTGACCGGCTGCGAAGTGCGGCCATCCATCCGCGCCGAGTTCGCCGCCGCTGGCGGGGCGGCCGTGGCCTCGGCCCAGGAGCTGCCGAGCGATCTCGATGCCGTCGTGGTCTTCGTGATCAACGCCGCGCAGACCGAACAGGTGCTGTTCGGCGAACAGGGCTGCCTGGCGCGGATGGCCAAGGGCGCGGTGATCCTGTGCTGCGCGACCATCGCGCCCGAGGCCGCGCGCGGGCTGGACCGCAGGATCGCCGATGCCGGGTTCATGATGCTGGATGCGCCGGTATCCGGCGGCAAGGCCGGCGCCCATGCCGGGACCATGACGGTGATGGCCTCGGGGCCGGAAGCCGCGTTCGCCAAGGCCGGACCGGTGCTGGCCGCGATGTCGAGCAAGGTGTGGCGGCTGGGCGATCAGGTCGGCGTCGGGTCCACTGTGAAGATGGTCAACCAGCTGCTGGCCGGCGTGCACATCGCCACCGCGGCCGAGGCGATGGCGCTGGGCATCCGCGCCGGGGCCGATCCGCAGACGCTGTTCGACGTGATCTCGGAATCGGCGGGCGCGTCCTGGATGTTCCAGAAC
>CAYZKM010000677.1:0-2806 GCA_964478525.1 uncultured Bifidobacterium sp. | reverse complement strand
TCCGCTCCTGCGTGCGGTGGCGCTGCGCGGTGATCAGGATCTCCCCGGCCAGGGTCAGCCGGCGGCCGGCCAGCTTTTCCAGCCGGGCGCGGATGGCCGGCGGCAGACCGGCGCGGTCCAGGTTCAGGCGCAGCTGGACCGCGGTCTCCACCTTGTTGACGTTCTGCCCGCCGGGGCCCGAGGCGCGGATGAAGCTCTCCTCGACCACCCGCTCGTCCAGATACAGATGGTCGGTGATGCGGATCATGCGATCCCATAGAACCGGCAGGCGGTGCCGCCCAGCACGGCGTCGCGGTCCGCCGGGGCCAGGGCGGACAGCAGGGTGTCGGTGGCGGCCCGCCAGGCCCCGTAGCCGCCGGCCAGGTTCACCACCGGCCAGTCGCTGCCCCACATCAGC
Organism: uncultured Bifidobacterium sp.; assembly: GCA_964478525.1. Lineage (GTDB taxonomy): Bacteria > Pseudomonadota > Alphaproteobacteria > Acetobacterales > Acetobacteraceae > Rhodopila. Next base: position 2,409 of record CAYZKM010000677.1, on the reverse strand, counting down.
CGCGCCGGGCCGAAGCAGGCCAGCAGATGGTCGACATGGCGGCGCAGGTCCTGCACACGCCAGGCGGGTCCGGCCTCGGTGACCAGGCCCGACAGCTTGCACGATGCCGGGGTCTCCCGCGCCAGCCGAGCCATGTCGTCGGCCCAGGGGCGGAAGGCGCCGGCGGCGATGGGGGGCTTGGCGGCGTGGTCGATCACCACCGGCAGGCCCGGGTGGCGGGCACACAGCGTCAGCAGGGCGGGCAGATGCCGCGGCTGCACCAGCGCGTCGAACCGCAGCCCGGCCGCCGCCATGGCCGCCAGCCCCGGCTGCACCGCCGGGGCCAGGATCCAGCCGGTGTCGGCGATGTCCTGCAGCATCGGCCGCAGCCCGGTCAGCAGCGGATCGGCGGCCAGGGCGGCGATGCGCGCCGGCGCGTCCGGATCCGCCAGGTCGGTCCAGCCGACGACGCCCCGCACCAGGCCGGCCGAGGCGCGCGCGGTATCCAGCATGAACGCGGTCTCGGCCTCGGTCGGGGCGGCCTGCACCAGGATCGTCGCGGTGATCCCGCCCAGCAGCGGACGCAACTCGGCCAGGCCGAAGTCACGATGGATCGGCATCCCCGGCGTCAGCCAGCCATAGTCGCCGCGATCGATGCGCCAGACGTGATGATGCGCATCCACTCTCATGGTGGCGGGATCACGCCCTTGGTCAGCAGGATATTGCCGTAGAACCGGCGTTCGCCGCTGTGGATCACGGCGAAGGCATCGGACGCGGCGGCATAGAAGGCGTGGCGTTCCAGCCCCACCGGGGCAGGGTGGCCGTGGCGGGCCAGGATGGCGGTGAACGCCCGCACCGTCGCGGGCGTGGCGGTGGGGTCGCCGACCACCTGCATCACGCGGATCGGGTCCGGCTCGAAATCGTCGATCGGCAGCACCGACAGCACCGCGTCCAGCACCCGCGGCGCATCGGCGCCCGCCACCGTGACCAGGCGGCTGGCCACGCGCCGGGCCGGGAAATTGGCATCGACGATGGCGATCACGTCGCCATGCCCCGCGCCGGCCAGCGCATGCAGCAGGTCGGGCGACAGCAGCGGATCGATCCCCTTGAGCATCACGCGAAGCTAGCGCGCTTTCCGGCTGACCGTAAACGGTCAGTGCGCGCTATCTTATTGTCTGATCGCATGATTCACACGCTGCCACGATTCCGCTCAGCGTGATCATGCTCTGTGTCTGATCGCATGATTCACCCGCTGCCACGGTTCCGCTCAGCGTGATCATGCTCCAGGCAAGCCCCTCGTTCGCCGCAATAGCGCGCCCGCCTATAGCCCGGCGAAGAAATCCCCCACCGCGGCGATGAAGCCCTTGGTGTTCTGGCCATGCACGTTGTGCCCGCAATCGGGCACGGTCACCAGCCGCCCGCTCGGCAGGGCGGCGGCGAACCTCTCGGCCGCGTCGGCCTCCAGGATGTTCGAGTTCTCGCCACGCACGATCAGCACCGGCAGGTTGAAGCCGCGCACGTCGTCCAGGGTCAGGCTGTCCTGCGGGCCGGTGCCGCGGATCACCCCCAGCCTGCGAGGATTATAGTCGCATTTGCTGATGAACTTGCCGTCGGCGCGCTTCAGCAGATTGTACTTCACCGTCCGCTCGATATGCTCCCGCTTGCGGTACGGGTCGTATTTCTGAACATTGGCAACGAAATGATCCAGGTCGTCGAATTCCTGGTTCGCCTGCACGAAGCCCATGATCGCCGCCCGCCCGCGCTCGGACACTTCCGGCCCGACATCGACGATCGTCAGGCCGCGCAGATAGGAATGGTCCCGCTTGGCCAGCAGCATGGCATTGCGCGCGCCCATCGAGTGGCCCATCAGGATCGGCCGTTCCAGGCCCATCGCCTGCATGAACGCCTCGGCGTCCAGCGACATCGTGTGGTTGCCGTACTCGACGTCGCGCGCCCACTCGCTGTCGCCATGCCCGCGCTGGTCCAGCGCCAGCACGCGGTATTTCTGCGCCAGGTGCAGGCTGACCAGGTCCCACGAATGCGCCGACTGATGCCCGCCATGCAGCAGCACGATCGGCGGCGCGCCGGGATCGCCCCATTGCAGGAAATGGAACCGCATCTGCCGCAGCACGATATGCGCCGACCGGTACGGCACGTCCGGGCGGTGCGAGATCCCGAGATCGGCGGCACTCGTCAGCAGGCTGCGGAACTCATCGGTCCCGGTCATGTCCAGCGGCTCGGCGCCCTGGGCGAACGTGTTCAGGTACATGGCATGGTCCGTTCTGCGTGTCCGGAGTGGACAGCCATCGCCACCCGCCTCCCCCGCTTCGACCCTAGAGCATGATCACGCTGAGCGGAACCGTGGCAGCGGGTCGATCATGCGATCAGACAATAAGATGGCGCGCGCTGACCGTTTACGGTCAGCCGGAA
>CAYZKM010000676.1:0-2815 GCA_964478525.1 uncultured Bifidobacterium sp. | reverse complement strand
GTCTGCGGCCACAGGCAGAAGGTGCAGCGCGATTTGCAGCCGCGGCCGGTGTACAGCGACACGTAGGGGTGCATCAGGTAGCCGATGAAATAATCCTCGATCCGCAGGTCGCGCTTGTAGACCTCGGTCACGAACGGCAGCTGGTCCATGTCCTCCAGGATCGCGCGATCCTTGTTGTGGACCAGGACGCCCGAATCGTTGCGATAGGAGATGCCGTCGATCGCGGACCAGTCGCGGCCCTCGGCGATTTCCTTGATGGTGAAGTCGAACTCGTTGCGGGCGACGAAGTCGATCGCGCCGCCGCGTTCCAGGCTTTCCTTCGGCTGCACGGCGACTTTGGCGCCGACGAAGCCGATCTTCAGGGATGGGTTCACCGCCTTCAGCGCCTCGGCCACCTTCACGTCGGACTGGAAGGACGGGGTCGAGGTGTGGATCACGCACAGGTCGAAATCGCGGGCCTGGCTGGTCACGCTATCGAGGCCGAGCCGCGCCGGCGGGGCGTCGATCAGCTTGGAGCCTGGCACCAGGGCGGCCGGCTGGGCGAGCCAGGTCGGGAACCAGAACGATTTGATCTCCCGCTTCGCCTGATAGCGGGAACCGGCGCCGCCATCGAACCCGTCGAACGAGGGGGGTTGCAGGAACAGGGTCTTCATCATCGCGGGTTCAATCCCTCGGCGGCGGTGCGGAACGGCGTGGTGCGATCGGCGTGCGGTGTCGCGGCTATAGATTGCGCGGGGTTGTCGGCATGCAAGCTGTGACCGCGCCAGTCCACCTGTTTTCCGGCATAGCTGGCCAGCATCACGGCGACCGACAGCACCTCGCGCAGCGGCAGAAGCCAGATGGGGCACGGGAATGCAAGCGCTTTGAGCTTCGTGGCCAACGCACGGTCGATGCCTGTGGCGGCAAGGGCGCGGACCACCCAGGCCAGCAGGAAGACGCCGACGGTCCAGACCGCCCCGCCGCCGGCCAGGATCAGCGCCAACGCCCAGAACAGCGGGTATTGCAGGACCGAGGCGGCGAAGCCGGCCGGCACCAGGGCGCGGATGGTGCGCGCCCAGCGCAGTTCGTGGCGGAACAGGGCGCGCAGGCTCGATTCGGTGACGGTCGTCGCCACCACCGTATCAGCCAGCGCCACCTCCAGCCCCTGGCGGCGGACCAGCATGCCCAGCACGTTGTCATCGGCCAGATGGGTGACCAGGGCTTCCAGCCCGCCGATCGCGGCCAGGGTCTGGCGCCGGAGGCACATGGTCGCGCCCAGGCAGTCCTGCCGCCCGATGCCACGGGCCAGCAGCGCGCCGGGCAGGAAGCCATGGGTGATCTGCGTCGCGCCCAGCCGCCCGGGCAGGGTGCGGAATGCCGGCAGCCCGGCATACAGCGTGGTGGCCAGCCCGACCCCGGGCCGGCACAGCGCCGCCGCCAGGCCCCGCAGATAGTCCGGCTGCGCGTGGACATCCGAATCGGCGATCGCCAGGATATCGTGGCGCGCGGCCGGAAGCATGTTGATCAGGTTGCCGACCTTGCGGTTGGGGCCGTGGAAGGCCGGGTTCACCACGACCGCAAGATCCGCCCCGGGGAAGCGGGCGCGCAGCCGATCCACCACCGCCAGGGCCGGGTCGGCCGGGTCGGCCACGCCGAACACCACCTGCCAGGCCGGGTAGTCCTGGTGGCAGATGCTCGCCAGCGCCGCCTCCAGCAGGGGCTCGTCGCCATATAGCGGCTTCAGCACGGTGATCGGCGGCAACGCGGGCGCGGCGGCATCGGCGCGGGCGGCGAACCGGGCCGTGGCGCGCCAGCCGGCCAGCGCCTGGCCCATGCCGACGCAGGACAGAACCAGCAGGACCGCGCACAGAATGATGTGGGTCAGGTCGGGCGGCATCGCCACGACGGGCCGCTACCCCAGCGCGCCGCCGGACAGATCGGCCACCTTGCGCTGCAGGCTGTCGATCAGCGCGGCGGTGTCACCCTTGCCCAGCAGGCCGCGAAAATCCGATCGCTGCACCGCCACGCGGCTGATCGTCCCGTCCAGCAGCACATCGACGATGCGCCACCCGCCCGGTGTCTGCCGCACGACATAGTCCAGCCGGATCGGCTCGCCCCTGCCGATGATCTTCGACGACACGACCTGGTCGTTGCCGCTCGGGCGCGGGTCGGCACCGACCTCGAACCGTTCGCCGTCGTACTTGGCGAAGTTGGCGACATAGCTCGCGACCGTGAAGCGGCGGAACGCGGTCATCAGCGCGTCCTTCGCCGGCTGGTCCAGCGATCCCCAGCGCAGCCCGACCGAGACCTGCAGGATGGTCGCCAGGTCGAAGGCGCGGTCGATCACCGGGGCCAGCGCGTCGAAGCGGGCCTGGAACGGGGTCGCGGTGCCGGCGCGCATGCCGTTCTGCAGACCCTGGTACAGGGCCTCGACGGGCGTGCGCGCCTCGGCGGCGGATTGCGCGCCGGCCAGGGTCGGCAGGACCAGGCCGGCCAGGGCGAGGCCCAGGACCTCGCGACGGAACAGGCGGGTCATCGCACCGTGAGAACCTGCTTGACCGTGCCGACGGGGGCCGTCTCGATGCCGATCGCCGTCAGCGCGGTGTTGACGATATCCTTCGCGGTCAGGCCCGCGGCAGCCCATTGCCTGGCCTGGCTGTCGTGGTCGATGAACGCGTCCGGCATGATCATGGGCCGGACCTTCAGGCCGCGATCGAGCAGTCCCCTGGTGGCCAGGTGGTGCAGGACGAACGAGCCGAACCCCCCGATCGCGCCTTCCTCGATGGTGATCAGCACCTCGTGGTTGCGCGCCAGCTGCTCGATCATCGCGGTATCC
>CAYZKM010000675.1:0-2830 GCA_964478525.1 uncultured Bifidobacterium sp. | reverse complement strand
AGCACCAACATATGCGCCGAGGCGACCATCGGATAGCGCCCGCCGGGGACATAGCAGCCGACGCTGTCGACCGGGATGTTCTTGTGGCCCAGGCGGATGCCGGGCAGCGTCTCGATCTCGATATCGCGCAGGGCGGATTTCTGCGCCTCGGCAAAGCGGCGGATCTGCGCCTGGGCGAAGGTGATGTCCTCGATCACCTGCGTGGGCAGCGTGGCGATCAGGGACTGGATCTCGTCGGGGCGCAGGCGGAACGATGGCGGGTCCCATCGGTCGAACTTCACCGACAATTCCCGCACGGCGGCATCGCCGCGGGCCTGGATATCCTCCAGGATCGCTTCCACCGTCTGGCGGGTCTTGCGATCCGCCTCGGTCCTGGTTTCCTCGGTTGCGCCCTGCTTGATGGTCCGGATCATCGTCCTACTCCGCGGTCCAGCCGCCATCGACCACAAGCGCGGTGCCGGTGACAAGCGCCGCCGCGTCGGATGCCAGGAAAACCACCGCGCCCATCAGGTCCTGGACGGTGCCGAGACGGCCGAGCTTGATGCGGCGCAGAACGTCGGTGCGGAAGGCGTTGTCCTGGAAGAATGGCTTGGTCAGCGGCGTGTCGATGAAGGTGGGGCCGATCGAGTTCACGCGGATGCCGTGCGGCGCGAGGTCGATGGCCATGGCCTTGGTCAGCCCCTCGATCCCGTGCTTGGTCATGCAATAGACGGTGCGCCGCTGCCCGCCGACATGGCCCATCTGCGAGGAGACATGGATGATCGAGCCGGCGATCCCCGCGCCCGCCATGCGCTGGGCCACGGCTTGTGCCACGAAGAACGCGGCGCGCTGGTTCAGCGTGGTGATCGCGTCATAGGCATCCTCGGTCACGTCCAGGAAGGTCTGCGGGCGGTTGGTGCCGGCGTTGTTGACCAGGATGTCGAACGGGTCGGCCGCCGCGAGCGCGGCCCGCACCGCGGCCAGGTCGGTCACGTCCAGCACCAGCGGTTCGGCGCTGCCGCCCTCGGCGCGGATGTCCTGGGCCACGGCCTGGATTTCGCCCGGGGTGCGCGCGGCCAGCACGACATGCGCGCCAGCCTGCGCCAGCGCGGCGGCGGCGGCCAGGCCGATCCCGCGGCCCGCGCCGGTAACCAGCGCGCGGCGTCCGTCCAGACGCATCGACGGGGTGCGGGGCAATGTCATGCGGGGCTCACTCATGCTGTCGCGAGGCGCGATAGTCTCATTGCGGCCCGCCGAAGGATAGCGCCCATCGCGGCATTTTCGATACGATCCGGCGTGCGCGGGCAGCCGTTTCGTTCGTCTCACGGCTTGAAGCGCTGTCTGCTTTACGCCTTGACGAGCAATAGGTCAGCCGTCGATATAGGTTTCGTATCAGGCAAGCCGGCGGCGTAAGTTTTGGACAGATTTGGCATATGGCAATGCCTTGCCCGACCGGGGGCGCATGATGGCCTGGAGCGCATCCGAGGCGGGTGCACCGTTCGCGTAGCCGATGCAGACAGGACAGATTGTGGACGCAACCGCGATGCGTGACCGCATTCTGCTGGTCTTCGACGAACATTATTCTTCCAACGGCAGCCTGGTTTTCGCCGCCGCTCGGCGTGTCTTCCGCCAGATGGGCGGGACGTACCGGTACAGCGTGTTCACGCGCGGACGCTATCGCGGCCCCCGTTTCGGTGGCGAATACAAGGTCGACGTCGCCGGCGTGCCGGTGGCGCGCTACAGCCAGGGGATGCGGCTGCGCGACCGGGTCAGGCGCAAATTCGCCAACTGGCGCGTGGTGGAACGTACGGATCGCTGGATTTCCAACGTCGATGCGGCGGACGAGGCGCTGCTGCTGGCGATGCGCGATGCCGATGCCATCCATGCGGTCATCGTGTTCTCGCTGGATCCGGCCTATGGGCTGAAATGGGCCCGCATCGCGCATGTCTTCTCCACCGCGCAGGTGCCGCACCTGGTCCTGGTGACGCCGGTGCGCCGGGTCGCACCATCCACCGCCGACGACCTGCGCTGGCTGGGCGGGCGGATCCTGCGCGACAGCTTCCCCTTCTCGCAGTTCGAGAACGAGGCCCTGCCGCCGCCCGCCCCGTCCAACACCAGTAGCTACAGCACCGCCACCGCCGGCATCCCCAACCTGATCGAGATCTTTGCCTCGTTCGACGCGGCGAACACCTTCGTCTTTCTGGACCACGAGGAATATCCGTACCTGCTCAGCCCGCAATCGGCGGATGTGGACTGGAACGACTGGATCGGCCCGCCGCGCGCGCATCAGTCACGGGTGCGTGATATCGTGCTGTTCGTCCGCCCGGACTGGATGAGCTGCGGCAGCGGCACGACGTTCAACAGCCTGGCCCGTTGGTTCCGCGCGCACGAGGCGCTGCTGGTCGATATCGCCATCTGGCCGTATTCCGATCCGTTCGACCATGACGACCGCCAGGTGCGGGTGGCCGAGGAACAGCACGAGATCGGCGCGGCGCTGTTCTTCTCGGTCCGGCGCAGCGCCAGCATTCCCTATATCGCGCGCCAGCTCGCCAAGGCGGCGCGGTGGCTGCCGCGCACGATCACCAACCAGGTGATGCTGCTGAACGCGACCGCCGCGCAGCCGCCGGTGCTGCGCAAGGCGCTGCGCGCGGCGAAGTTCTCGCATATCTACCTGAACCACTATTTCACGTATTTGTTTGCCGAGACCTTCATCCAGGGGCGGAAGTTCTTCCTGGATACGCACGATATCCAGTCGATCAACTTCGTGCATAACGGCATGCGCAACATCATCCTGCGCCGCGGCGATGAGTTCAAGGCGCTGCTGGCCGAGGAAATGGCGGTTCTGCGGATG
>CAYZKM010000674.1:0-2839 GCA_964478525.1 uncultured Bifidobacterium sp. | reverse complement strand
TTGGACGCCCCTGCCCATCATGCAACAGCATCGGCTCAGCCAGCACGACATCGGCAGTCCGGTCGCGCCCGCCATCGATACGGCTTTCCCTGGCGGGTGACGGCTCTGCCACCTGCGCATGCCGCCGGCCTTCCTCGAACCCCTCAGCGTAGCCGCGCCGGTAGCCGTTGAGATACAGCGCCGGCATGTTCGGCGGTGTTGCCAGTTCGGTCGTATCGGGGGCGGTCATTGCGCTACCTCCCGATGACATACGTCGGGACAGACAAGTGACCGCATCAGGTCCGCGGCATTCTCGAAACTGCGGAACGACAGCCCCCAGGGACGATTGGCGGCGATCAGGGCGTTGATGGCGATGATCTCAGCCTCGCTTGGGCTGTCGCCGCGGGGATTCATGATCGTCGCCTGAGCGCCATACACCGTGTAGTGCCGGCCGAACACGGTGTAGCTTGGTGGGCAGCCGGGTTTGTTCCGCTCGACAATGCTGTGCCGCCAGCCAGGCGGATGCTGGATGCGGTTCTCGATGGTGGTGTCAGACATTCGTGGTTCTCCATGAATCAAAAGGGCGCCGAATGGCGCCCGGGAACAACGTCGTTGGTGTTGGATCAATCGAGGCGTTGGATCGCCGCGACCAGGGCATCGGCGTGCACGTTCGATAGATATTGGGACAGCGCAAACCACTGGCCGCGCTGAACATGCTTGCTAACCCATTCCCCGAAGCCGTCAGATTCGTCCTGCACGCCGCTGTTCACCTGCATCGGACCATCCGAAAACGCGTCAGGTTCCAGAGCCGGTTCCGGCTCCCGCGGCGCACGCTTTCGCTCCGCCCGCTCTTGCAGTGCCGCCACCTGCGCTGCCGGTTCCGCGTGCCTGGCGGCTGCCAGCAACGCGGACTGGTTATCGTCGTAGCCCAACCGGGTTGACGCGTCCTTGGCCTCCGGTGACAGGTTGGCGATCTTGGAGGCGCGACGGACTTCCGGTTCGGGGACATCCAAGGCGCGCGATGTCTCACGTATACCCTGTTCACTCGGCTGTTTTCCGCCAGGTGCGTCAAGTTGACGCACCTTTGCTTCATGCGCGAGTTTTCGCCATTCCTCTATATGCTCTGCCCGCTCTCGCACCGTTAACTCGGCCCGGTGCAGGTTTTCCGCGATCTCCCACATGCGGGCTTCGGCCTCGGTGCCGTAGAATACGACGCAATTCACGTCGATCCCCAGGCGCCGGCAGGCTTCCAGGCGATGCCGGCCGGCGATCAGGATCAGTTCGCCGCAGTCTCCATACTGATCCGGCGCATGTTCCCACCGGACGGTGATAGGGCATTGCTGCCCTATCTTCTGGATGCTTTCCATTAACGAAACGACAGCGGCGTCGTTGATGGCGGTGCGCAACCGATCCGGGGGGATAATGATGTCGTCGGGCGATTCGGTCCGCGTGTCTATCCGACCGAACATCGTTAACTCCTTTGTCTCTGGAATCGAAAGGGCGCCGAAGGCGCCCATACATCGTCGTCGTATTCTGGGTGTATCAGTGCGCCTTGGTGATTTCGGCCAGTACAGCGGCCTCGGCCGACTTGGCAAGATGGGCGAAAGCGTCGGTCGCCGCCTGTAGGTCGTTGTAGAGCAATGCCACTGGCCGGTCCGCGTCGATCTCGCGTTGCGTGAACGCCACTTGGCCATCGTGCAGGTCGCCGTCTACACGCTGGAATCGTGGCTTCTCGCCGAACGTCCCTGGGTGATTGAGGACCGTCATGTATTCGATCGGATTGCCATGCTTACGCCTGCTGCGAACGCTGACGTAGTAGTGGGGCGGAACCCGCAGAAGGTAGATGCTCACGATGCGACGCCCTTCACGAACGACTCTATCGAAGCCTGATCGATCAGAACCCGCCGGCCGACCTTCACGATCTTAAGCCCGCCGGAATCGGGGGTGGACAGGACCCTATCCAGGGTCGAGACTGCGACGCGCAGAATGTCGGCCGCTTCCTGTCTGGTAAGCAGATTCATTGCAACCTCAATGAATTGGGGGTTGAACGCAAAAACCCCGCCGGTTAGGGCGGGGTTCTGTGGTCGCACTACGTCGATACTATAGAAAACATGTCATAGGTGTTAACACGTGTCAACACCTTAAGGCGTCAGTTGACAGCTTTAGACCTCACGCGTCCCCTTCTGTTGCCATGATGCCAGCTTAGGACACGTAGCGCCGTGATCGTTGCGCCTTGCACCTGTGCTGTCCCCATGGTCGAGCCATCAGTCAGGGACCGAAAGCTCTTGCCCTCGATTACCACCGCCCGAAGCAATGCCAGGGTCAATGGGTCAAGCGCCGCCTCATCTGCGACAAGCGCGTCACGTGCAAGCATCATAGCCTTTTGCTTGCCGAAGCCGTCACCGCCGCTGGTGCAAATAGGCCCGTTCTCCCGGGTCTCTGCTACACCATGTTTCGCCAAAGCCCAGTTTCGGTAGAACAAGTCAGCCGCTTCTACTTCCGCTTGGCCTATGTGGCCCGCTTGGAACAGCGTAGTCACGCTGTCCACGGACCGTCCTCTCAATCGCAGATCAACATGCCGTTCATGTTGCTCCAACAGTTGCGGCTATTTCGGTGCCCGACAAGGCAAGAGCGCCAGCCGCAAGGCGCCCCGTCGAGCGGCGTCCGAGATTGGTGCGCCGGTAGACCCGCTGCGGGACCTACATTTTCACTATGATTGTTCCTTTGAGTCATCGCAAGCATTATTGAGACTCTTATGGACTCTTTGAGCAGTGGTTTGCCCAGTCTTCCATGAGCGCACGCCGCCGATCGAGCGCTTCGCCGCGCTTGTAGGCCGCCTCGGTCTTATCCTTGACGACGT
>CAYZKM010000673.1:0-2841 GCA_964478525.1 uncultured Bifidobacterium sp. | reverse complement strand
CGACCTGGCCGCGCTGCGCCACGCGGCCGAGGGCACGCGGATCGAGGGGGTGATCGTCGGGCGCGCGCTGTACGACGGGCGGGTGAAACCATCCGACGCGCTGGCGCTGCTGACCGGCTGACGTGCGGTCATATGTACGGATGAATCGTCTGGTTATCCGGTGATCCGGACGATTCAGCCGCCAAGCCACGGCCAAACCGCTTGCATCGCTCACGGCACACCGGCCAAAGAACGCGACACCATGCTGAAGCTCCGGGTCATCCCCTGTCTGGACGTCAAGGACGGTCGCGTCGTGAAGGGCGTGAACTTCGTCTCGCTGCGCGATGCCGGCGACCCGGTCGAGCAGGCCGTGGTCTATGACGCCGCCGGCGCCGATGAACTGACATTCCTGGACATCACCGCCAGCCACGAGAACCGCGACACGATCCTGGACGTGGTCTCGCGCACGGCCGAACGGGTGTTCCTGCCGCTGACGGTGGGGGGCGGCATCCGCTCGACCGAGGATATGCGCCGGCTGCTCCTGGCCGGCACCGACAAATGCTCGATCAACTCCGCCGCCGTTGCGCGGCCCGAGCTGGTGCGGGAAGCCGCGACCAAGTTCGGCAGCCAATGCGTGGTGGTGGCCGTCGATGCCAAGCAGACCGGACCGGGAACATGGGAGGTCTTCACCCATGGCGGGCGGCGGCCCACCGGGATCGACACGATCGCATGGTGCCGGCAGGTGGTGGCCCTGGGCGCGGGCGAGATCCTGCTGACCAGCATGGACCGCGACGGCACCGGCACGGGCTTCGACCTTGAATTGCTGCGCCGGGTCTGCGCGGCGGTGCGCGTGCCGGTGATCGCCTCGGGCGGGGTCGGCACGCTGGCCCATTTCGCCGAGGGCGCGACCGCCGGCGCGACCGGGCTTCTGGCGGCAAGCGTGTTTCATTTCGGAACGTTCACCATCGCACAGGTCAAGGCCACGCTGGATGCGGCGGGCCTGCCGGTGCGGCTTCCCCGAATGGTGGCCTGACCATGCCCAAATCCGTGAAGAAGAAACCGGCCGCGAAGCCGAAGGCGCTGGTCGGGAAGGCCAAGGGCGCGGCGTTGAAGGCCATCAAGCCCAAGAAGACCACCAAGGGCGCCAAGACCATCAAGCCGGCCAAGGCCACGGCGGCCGAACCGGTGCGCGCGCTGCCGCCGCTGGCCATCGGTCCGGCGGCCGCGGTGCTGGACCGGCTGTGGGCGGTGATCATGAGCCGGCGCGACGCCGACCCGACGGTCAGCCACTCGGCCCGCCTGCTGTCGCGGGGCATGCCGAAAGTCGCCCAGAAATTCGGCGAGGAAGCGGTCGAGTGCCTGATCGAGGCCGTCTCGGGCAACCGCGACGCGCTGGTGGCCGAGAGCGCCGACGTGCTGTACCACCTGCTTGTCGTCTGGGTCTCGGCCGGGGTCGCGCCCGATGAGGTGTGGGCCGAGCTGAAGCGGCGGGAAGGGGTGAGCGGGATCGCCGAGAAGGCGTCGCGGGCGAAAAGCCTGCCGGTTGCGCTGGGCGTGCAGACGACCAAGATCCCCTGACGGGTCCAACACGGAGTGTCCTCGATGCCGGTCAGCGGCCTGCCGCCCTACGACGACGACAACATCTTCGCCCGCATCCTGCGCGGCGAGATCCCCTGCCGCAAGGTGCACGAGGACGCCTGGTCGCTGGCGTTCCACGACATCAACCCGCAGGCCCCGACCCATGTGCTGGTGATCCCGAAGGGCAAGTACTGCTCGTTCGCCGACTTCAGCGCGCAGGCGAGCGATGCCGAGATCGCCGGCTTTGTCCGCGCCGTGGGCACGGTGGCCCGTGACCTGGGGCTGGAGGCGCCCGGCTATCGCATGCTGGCCAACATGGGCGAGCATGGCGGGCAGGAGGTTCCCCACCTGCACGTCCATCTGTTCGCCGGCCGCCCGCTGGGGCGGATGATCCCCAGCGCCTGATCCCCAGCACTTGATACGGGGCGCCTGATCCCGGGCGCTTGATACGGGGCGCCCCCTACCGCTCCCATTTCCGCACCCGCAGCGGCGGGTGGGCGCGGATGACGTCCTCGTTCACCTCGGCGCCCCAGCCGGCGCCGGTCGGGATCAGCAATTCGCCGTTCTCGATCACCGGCACATGGGTCACCAGCTCGTCCTTCCAGGGCACGTCCTCGATATCGATCTCCATCACCCGGAAGTTGGGGATCGCCGCGCACAGATGCGCGCTCATGAGGCTGCCGATATGGCCGTTGAAGTTGTGCGGGGCGACGTTGATCTCGTAGGCATCGGCCATGGCGGCGATCTTGAAGGACTCCAGGATGCCGTTCCAGGCCACGTCGATGATCGCGACATCCACGGCCTGCTGCTCGAAATACGGTTTGAACTGCCGCCGTCCATACAGCGATTCGCACGACGCGATCGGGGTCCGCGTCGACCGCCGGATCGTCGCCAGCGCCGCCGGGTCATAGCTGTCGATTTCCGCCCAGACCAGGCCGAACGGTTCCAGCGCCTGGGCCATGCGGATATAGCCCTCGGTCTTGAAGTTGAAGTTCAGGTCGACATGCAGCCCCACGGTGGGGCCGGCGCCCTTGCGGAACGCGTCCATCTCGGCCACCAGCGCCGCCTCGACCGCGCGGTCATGGTTCAGCTCCGGCCAGCCCGGGCCGTTGAAGCCGGGCATGTGGATATACGGGGTCTCGGCGTCGAAGCGCATGATGTTGGTCTTCAGACCCTTGAAGCCCCGGCGCGCCACCTCGGCGCCCGCCTTCTCCACGTCGGCCAGCGACCGGATCGGATCGAAGCCGGTCCATTCCTTGATGCGGTCGGCAAAGGTCACGCGCC
>CAYZKM010000672.1:0-2841 GCA_964478525.1 uncultured Bifidobacterium sp. | reverse complement strand
GTCCATCTCGTAATCCAGGCCCACGATCGGTGGGCGGCAGAAATGCCAGGTCAGGCCGTGCGGCATCGCACCGTGCCGGACCAGGATGTCAGGCAGGAACGATGCGATCTCCCGCACCGTATAGGCCTGGCTGCCGGTCACCGCCTCCCACCCCGTGCCCAGCGCGGCCATCCGCCGGCCCATCTCGGTCACCACGAAGCGCGCCTTCTCGCGCATGCCCTCGGCCGAGATGTCGCCGGGGCGGATGATGTGGTCGCGGTAGTTGGATCGTCCCTCGGGCACCTCGCCGCTGCCCGCCACCATGAAGGACGGGGCCGCGTCGTCCTCGGCGCGGGTGAAGCAGAACCCGTGGAATCCGGGTTCCGCCGGCGGATCGATCTCGGGGCAGACATTGCTGCGCGCCACCGGGTTCGCACCGTCCACCATGATGCCCCATTCGGCCAGCGCCGCGGCATAGGCCTGGTTGAACGTGCGGAACCCCGCCTCGGTGAACGGGGCGGGAGACCGCAGTTCGCAGGCGCAGAATGCCGCCAAGGGGCGGCCCTGGTCGCGTAGGAAGGCGGCGATCCGGCGGAACCCCTCGGCCATCGGCACGACGCGGGCAAACCGCACGCGCTCGATTCGGTAGCCCGTCCGGGCGCGGACGCCGGCCGAATACTGGAACACGCCCGGCACATAGTCATACCCGCCCGCCGGGAAGGCTGCCGTGCCGGGCATCGCGGTTACTCCGCCGCCTTGGCCTGCCTGGTCACCGGCCAGTCAGACACGGGAATGCGCGGCAGCTCGAACCGGTCGGTCACGCGCGAATACCAGCCCGCGCCGTGCAGGCGCCCGATCAGGTCCAGCTTGGGCGTGTCGATATAGCAGCGGTCCTTGTCCAGCACGCAGTCGTCGCGGACATAGATCGCGACCACCTTGCCCAGCACCACGGCGCGGTCGATGCCGACATCCACGATCACCAGGCGCTCGCATTCCATCGCCACCGGCGCCTCGGTGATGCGCGGCACCTTCACGTGCAGCGACGGCGTAGTCGTCAGCCCGGCTTCCTTCAGCTCGTCCACGCCCTTGGGGAAGTCGATCGCGGTGATGTTCATCGGTTCCCGCAGCTCATAGCTGCACAGGTTCACCACGAACTGCCCGGTGCGGCGGATGTTGCCGCCGGTGTCCTTCACATCGCCCGGGCCGCGCCCGCCGATGCCGAACGCCACCACGGGCGGGTTGCCCGACATCGCGTTGAAGAAGGAAAACGGCGCGGCGTTCACCGTGCCGTCGACGTCCTGCGTCGTGACCCAGGCGATCGGGCGCGGGCCGATCGTCGCGACCAGCAGCTTGTAGATGTTCTCGTTCGTGACGTTCTGGAAATCGAAGATCATGTTCTGCCTCCGCAAACTGCGCCGAGCGTTACGCGCCGCCTGTCCGGCTGTCCAGACGGGTGCGTCAGGCGCGCGGCAGCATCGTCTCGTGCCGAGCGAGGCGGCGATGCAGGAGAAAGAGCGGAATGACGAGGGCCGACAGCACCGATGCCGCCAGCAGCCCACCCGCCGGCCCTCCGTACCAGTCCGCCGCTCGGCCGGCCACGGCTGGGCTGATGGTGCCGCCCAGGTAGTAGAGAGAGTAGAACAGGGCCATTCCGACCGCCCGGTTCTGCGCGCGGGCCGACAGGGTGCCGACCGCCATGATGATGCCGGGATGGATCGACCCGAAGATCCCCACCAGCACCGCCCAGAACACCGGATATCCGGCCAGCGCGGTGCCGGCCATGCCGATCACCAGGGTGA
This sequence comes from uncultured Bifidobacterium sp., assembly GCA_964478525.1. GTDB lineage: Bacteria > Pseudomonadota > Alphaproteobacteria > Acetobacterales > Acetobacteraceae > Rhodopila. The sequence continues at coordinate 1,063 of CAYZKM010000672.1, read as the reverse complement.
TCGTGCCGATCATGAAGATGCGCAGCGCGCCGAACCGGGCGGCGAGCCCACCGCCGAACAGGGTTGCCGGCACGTTGCCCCAGGTCGCGAGCGTCATGACCAGCCCGATCATCGCCAGGCCGTCGCCACGCAGGTCCAGGGTCGCCGGCACATAGGACGTATAGGCCGCATAGCCCGCGGTATACAGCGCCCAGCACGATCCCGAGATCGCCAGCAACAGGCATTCTCGCCGGCTGGGCATGGAGAATCCGGTCGATACCGGCACCACGTGCGGCGCAGGACGAAAGCTGCCCAGGAACAGGACCAGCGCCATCGCGGCCAGCACCGCGTCGGACAGCATCGCCACCTGCCAGCCATGCGCCGCGGCCAGGGGCGGCAGCACGATCTGCGCCAGGCCCACGCCGATCGGGTAGGAGCAGACCGACACGCTGATCGCCATCATGAACCGCCGGCCGGTGAACCAGTCGGCGATCACCTTGTTCTGCAGCACGATCATCGCCACCGCGCCGAAGCCCGCCACGGTGCGGCCCAGGGCGATCCCGCCGGGATCGTCGCGCCAGCCGCTGATCAGCGATCCGATCACCATCAGCGCCAGGCCGCCGCCCAGCACCAGGCGGTCTCCGAACCGGCGGCCCAGCACGCCCAGCGGCAGGGCGGCGAACACGCCCAGCAGCATATAGGCGCCGATCATCGTGCCGAACTGGCTGTAGCTGAGGCCAAAGCGCGGCACCAGCTCGGTCGCCAGCGATGCGACGGTCTGGAATTGATAGCCGAAGCTGATGCGGGCAAGCGCCAGCGACGCAAGGATGAACCAGGGCCGGAGAGACATCCGTTTCCTCAATCGCGCCGGTGTCGTCCGGTCGGCTGCGTTCCACTTTAACAGGCTGCTGAAATGCCTCGCAAACGCGTTGTCTTCCCGTGTCCTCCGGCGCACCCGCTCAACGGCGTATTACTGGACGACGTCGATCCGAGGTTGCGGCAACGCCAGCGCGCTTTCCGGCTGACCGTAACCGGTCAGCGCGCGCTATCTCATTGTCTGATCGCATGATTCACCCGCTGCCAC
>CAYZKM010000671.1:0-2843 GCA_964478525.1 uncultured Bifidobacterium sp. | reverse complement strand
CGGGGCGCATCACGCCGATCGAGAAATTCCCGCCCTCGCCGCCATAGCGGGTGAACGCGATCAGGTCGCCGCGCGGCGACCAGACCGGCGTGGCATAGCGGCCCGATCCATAGCTGATCCGGCGCGCGCCACCGCCGCCCGCGCCCATCACATAAATTTGCTGATCGCCGCCGCGGTCCGAGGCAAAGACGATCTGCGATCCGTCGGGGCTGTAGCAGGGGCTGACGTCGATGGCGCCGGAATTGGTGAGCTGTTGCGACCCGCCACCGCCCAGACCCACCGAGATGATGTCCGACCCGTTGCCGTTCGACACCGCCATCACGACCCGCGCGCCATCGGGGGCGAAGCGCGGGGCGAAGGTCATCCCCGAGAAATCGCCCAGCACGCTCTGCCGGCCCGAGCTCAGGTTGAACAGATAGACCCGCGGTCGGTTGTTGGCATAGCTCATGAACGCGATCTCGTCGCGCGTCGGATGGAAGCGCGGGGTCAGCACCAGCCACGATCCGTCGGTCAGGACGCGGTTGTTCTCGCTGTCCTGGTCCATGATCGCCAGCCGCTTGGTGCGGCGGTCGCGCGGTCCGGTGGCCGAGATGTACACGATGCGGGTGTCGAAATAGCCCTTCTCGCCCAGCAGCCGTTCATAGATCACGTCGGCGATGATGTGGGCGATCCGGCGCCAGTTGGCGGCGGTCGTCGAATACGCCGTGCCCTGGATCTGCGTGCCGGGCAGCACGTCCCACAGACGGAACTCCACCCGCACGTTGCCGCCGCCGCCTTCCACGCGGCCGGTGACCAGCGCCTGCGCCCCGGTGACGCGCCAGTTCTGGAAGTTCGGCGTCGCGCCCGAAGCACCGGTTCCGACGAACGAGGACGGCGGGATGGCGCGGAACAGCCCGCTGCGGGACAGGTCGTTGGTGATGACCCGCGCGATGTCAGCGCCCATCTGCCCGTCGCCGCCCAGATCGGTGATTGCGATCGGAATCGGCTCGGACCGCGCGCGGTTGACGTCGATGACCGCGCTTTTTCCGGACCCGCCCTGCGACTGCGCGTAGACGGGGATCGGTGCCGCCGCGGCGGCAGCCGAGGCGGCGGCGGTCAGGATCAGATCGCGGCGACGCATCGCGGGATTCGGGATGTGTATCATAGGTGTCTCTTCCCCGATTGGCTGTTCACAGGCAACGGATAGCGGAGTGGAACCACGCCGCGATGGCGGAACTATGTCGCATGCGTCATTCCGTTACGGGCTGAACCGGAACGTCAGGGTCCGGGTCTGCCCGATCATGGCCTTGGGCAGGGGCAGGTTCGCGCAGCGCACGTCCAGCACCGCGCGGCGGGCGCGTTCGGCGAAGGCGCGGAAGCGGGGATCGCTCATGCGGCCCTGATCCTCGGGCGCGATCTCGACCTGCCGCGCGGTGCCGGCGCCGTCGGTGGTGACGGTCAGCAGGACGCGCATCTTCTCCAGGTCCAGCGCCCCGGCATCCTTGGTCCAGCATTCGCGCACATGCTCGCCAATCGCACCGCGCTGGTCGGCGGACAGGGCGGCGGTGTCGTTGCCCAGCGGATTGCCGCCGCTGTTCGGCGCCCCACCCGCGCGCGGGTTAGGCCGCGCGGTGGGGGCCTGGTTCTGGCGGGCGAGCTGGCGCAGGCGATCGAGCGTGTTCTCGACCGAATCGCTGTTCGCCACCGGGTTCTTCGTCGGGTTCGGCTGCGACGTCATGCTGGGCGGCGCCGGCGGCGCGGGCTTGATCGGCGGCGGCAGCGGCAATGGCGGCTCGGGCCTCGCCTGCGGCTGCGGCGGCGTGGGTGGCGCGGTGGGCGGCGGCGGCACCGGCAGCGGTGTCGGCTCCGGGGTCGGCGTCGGCTGCGGCGCCGGCGGCGTGGGCGTCGGCGGGGTCGGCGCCACCTCGGGCCGCGGCGGCGGCGGTGGGGGAGGCGGCGGCGGTGGCGGTGCCTCGGTCGGCTGCGGGGTCGGCGGCTTGGTGACCTCGGGCGCGGGCGGGGCGTTGTCCTTGGCCGGTGCCGGGGTCGGCGCCGGCGTGGGCGCGCGCATCGAGGCATCGGACTGCCCGTCGAACACCATCGCGACGGTCTCTTCCTCGGGCAACGGCTCGTCTGGGCGGGTGGTGGGCATGGTGACCAGCAAGGCGACCAGCAGGACCAGGTGAACGCCGGCGGACGCCAGCGCACCGTTGCGCAGCTGCGGGCTCAGGCCCACCCGCCCGAAGCCGTGCCGCGATTCCCCTTTCAGCACTTGCTGGAGCACCGGCGCCTCAGCCCGCCTTGGGCTTTGCCGGGGCCGCGCCGGCCGGCGCCTTCGCCGGCGCCGGCGCCGGCCCACCCCCCCGCTGCTCGGCCAGCAGCGCGACCTTGGTGAAGCCACCCTGCGTGATCGTGCCCATCACCTCCATGATCCGGCCATAGGCCAGGTCCTTGTCGCCGCGGACGAAGATGCGGCGGTCCGGGTTGTTGTTGGCGATCGCCTGCAGCTTGCCGACCACCTGGTCCAGCGGGACCTCCTCGTCCTGCAGATAGACCTTGCCCGCCGCGTTGATCGACACCGTCAGCGGCTGGCTGTCATTGTTCAGCGGCGTGGCGTTGGTCTTGGGCAGGTCGACGGTGACGCCCGAGGTCATCAGCGGGGCGGTGACCATGAAGATGATCAGCAGCACCAGCATGACATCGACCAGCGGCGTGACGTTGATCTCGGCCAGCGGACGGTAGCGTCCGCGTCCGGCCTTGGCGTTCATGGAGATGGCCATGATCGGTTACTCCCGCACGCGGGGGTTGGGGGCCCCCCGCATTACGCCCGTTCCTCGCTCTGGCGCGACAGGATGGCGCTGAAT
>CAYZKM010000670.1:0-2857 GCA_964478525.1 uncultured Bifidobacterium sp. | reverse complement strand
CATCCAGGCCCCAGAACCGGAAGAACTCCCGCGCGCTGGGCACCGGCCCGCGCTCCATCCGTTCGCGCTGCAGGCGCAGCATCATCACGATGTCAGCCCCATCCAGTCCGGCCTTCATGTCGTGATAGGCGCGCACGCCCAGATCCTCGATCCCGGTGGGCAGCAGCGTGGGAGGCGCCACCACGCGCACATCGCAGCCCATCGTCGTCAGCAGATGGATGTTCGAGCGGGCAACGCGCGAATGCATGACATCGCCGCAGATCGCCACCGCCAGCCCGCCGATCCGGCCCTTGCGGCGCTTGATCGTCAGCGCGTCCAGCAATGCCTGCGTCGGATGCTCGTGCGCGCCGTCGCCGGCGTTGATCACCGCGGCATCGACCTTCTGCGCCAGCAGGTTCGGCGCGCCGGACTGCCCGTGCCGCACGACCAGCAGGTCGCAATGCATCGCGTTCAGCGTCGCGGCGGTGTCCAGCAGGGTCTCGCCCTTGTTCACCGAGGACGTGGAGACCGACATGTTGATCACGTCCGCACCCAGCCGCTTGCCGGCCAGCTCGAAGCTGGTTCGGGTGCGGGTGCTGTCCTCGAAGAACAGATTGATCAGCGTGCGCCCGCGCAGCAGGTCACGCTGGGTCTTGCCCGATCGGTTGAGCAGCACATAGCTCTCGGCCAGGTCGAGCAATTGGCTGATCTCGGGCGGTTCCAACCCTTCGATCGCCAGAAGATGCTTGCGACGGTAAAACACGGCGCCTCGTTGCAGCAACACGCCGCCAGCGTCAACCACAGGAGCACGCCGATCCGCGCCCCCCGAGCAGAATCCGCGCTGGCCCGCCATTTGCCGACATTGCAGCGGGCTGAATCCCTGGTGAACGCCGGCGACGCCGCGCAGGCCGAGTCGCTGTGCCGCGCGGTGCTGGGGGATGCGCCTGGCCTGCCAGAGGCACTGGCGCTGCTGGGCATGGTCCTGCTGCGGCGGGATCAGCCGGACGCGGCGGCCGAGTCCCTGAACCAGGCCATCGCCAGCGACGCCACCCGCCCGCAATGGTTCCACGCCCTGCGCGATGTCCATCGGAGGCTGTACCGCCTGGATGACGCGCTGGCGGCGGCGGAGCAGGCGGTGCGGCTGGACCCCGCCGCGCCGCGCTATCGCAATGCCCTGGCGCAGATCCATGCCGATCGCGGGGACGATGCCGCGGCCGAGGCCTGCCTGCTGGATGCGCTGGCCGTCGCGCCTGACGATACGGACCTGCACCTGTCGCTGGCGCATATCCTGCTGGCGCGGGGCGCGTATCGCGCGGGCTGGCAGGAATACGAATGGCGGTTCCGGTCCGAGGCGATGCGCCGCGCCATGCCGCGCATCACGCGTCCGGCGTGGAATGGCATGCCGCTGCTAGGGCGACGCCTGCTGCTGGGGGCGGATCAGGGTTTCGGCGACGGGTTCCAGTTCGCCCGCTTCGTGGCCATGGCCGCCGAGCGGTGTGCCGGGGTGGTGGTGCTGTGCCGCGCGCCGCAGGTGGCGGTGTTCCGCCGGCTGCCCGGCGTCGTGGCCTGCGTCACCGACATCACGCAGGCGGGCGAGCACGCCGCCTTCTGCTGGATGGGCAGCCTGCCCTGCGTCCTTGGCATCACCGTTGAGACCATTCCGCCGGCACCTTATTGCGCCCCCGACCCGGCGCGGCGGCGCGTCTGGCGGGCGGAACTCGACCGGCTGCGCCCTGGCACCGGGCTGCGCGTCGGGCTGTGCTGGCGCGGCAATCCGGCCAACAGCTTCGACTGGCGCCGCTCCATCCCGTTGTCGCTGCTGCGGCCGCTGGGCGCGCTGGCGGGGGTCGACCTGGTTTCCCTGCAGGTGCCGCCGCCGGCCGAGGACCAGGTGCTGATGGCCGCGATGGGCATGCTGGATCCCGCCGCCCGGCTGACCGATTTTGGCGAGACCGCGGCGCTGACGGCCAATCTGGATTGCGTGGTCTCGGTCGACAGCGCGATCCTGCACCTGGCCGGGGCGCTGGGTGTGCCGGGCCTGGCGATGCTGTTCACCCCGGCGGACTGGCGGTGGATGGCGGGGCGGGATGACAGCCCGTGGTACGGATCGCTACGGTTGCTGCGCCAGCCGGCGCCCGGCGCATGGGCGCCGGTTGCCCAGGCGGTGATCGACGCGATCCGCGATCAGGCCGACATCCCGACCGGCGGCGACACGTCATCGGGGATCGGGCACACATAGGGCGTCCGCGCCACCCGCGCCGCGTGCTCGGCTTTCGCCTGCTCCAGCAGCGCATCGCTGTGCAGCACGTCCAGCGCCGTGCCGGCCATCACCTTCGCCACATGCACCAGCCCCTTGTGCGCCGCCGACAGCTTGCCCTGCGCGGTCAACTGCCAGGAATGCCCGGGCGTGCCGATCGCATAGGTCGCACCCCGCGCCTGCACCGTCGGCACCACCCAACTGACATCACCCACATCGGTCGAGCCCAGCATCGGCGCGCTTTGCGCATCCAGTGGCACGATCGTATCGCACAGGGTCACGCCCTCCCTGGGCGGCAGCCCGGCGCGGCGGTAGGAGCTTTCGATGTCCTCCTCGCTCAGCGTCGCCTGGAACCGCGCGGCCGCCGTGCGGTCGGCCTCGTCGAACGGCGGCGGACCCAGGCGCGTCAGGTTGTCGTGCATCGTCTTTTCCAGCGCGGTGTTGCCCAGCAGGTTCGACACCGCGCTGATCACCTGCACCGTGACGCTGGTTTCCGTCATCAGGGCCGCGCCCTCGGCGATCTTCTTCACCCGCCCGATCAGCCGGTTCAGCTCCGGCAGGTTGCGCGCCCGGATCAGATAGCGGACCTTGGCGTTCGCCTGCACCACGTTCGGCGCGATG
>CAYZKM010000669.1:0-2868 GCA_964478525.1 uncultured Bifidobacterium sp. | reverse complement strand
GGCATGGTGAACAGCGGCAGGTTCTCGGTGAACTCGGCCGCGGTGCGCGGGCCCGGGATCACCGCGCAGACCGATGGATGGGCCAGCGGGAATTGCAGCGCCGCGGCCGGCAGCGGCACCTTGTGGGCGTCGCACACCGCCTGGATCTTCTGCACACGGTCCACCACCTCGGGCGGCGCGGTGTTATAGTTCCAGGTGTCACGCCCTGCCAGGATGCCGGAGTTCAGCGGCCCGCCGCATACGATCGAGGTGCCGCGCTTCTCGCACAGCGGCAGCAGGTCATCCAGCGGCGCCTGCTCCAGCAGGGTATAGCGCCCGGCCAGCAGGAAGACGTCCCAGTCGCCGAACTCCATCACATCCAGCAGGACCTGCTTTTCGTTCACGCCCAGGCCGATGGCGCTGACGACGCCGGTGCGGCGCAGCTCGTCCATCGCCTTGTAGCCGCTTTCGCGCAGCGCCTTCATGTGCGGGACGTTGCCCTCGACCCCGTGCTGATAGACGCCGATATCGTGGGCATACAGGATGTCGATCCTGGCCAGGCCCAGGCGCTGATAGCTGTCCTCGACCGTGCGCATGATGCCGTCATAGGAGTAATCGTACACCACATCGAATGGCAGCGGCGCGTAGCGGCCATCGGTGGTGCGTCCGCTGCCGGATGACGGGCGCAGCAGGCGGCCGCATTTCGTCGACAGCACCCATTCGTCGCGCGGGCGGTCGCGCATCGCGTCGCCGACCCGGCGTTCCGCCGCGCCCACCCCGTAGTACGGCGCGGTATCGACATAGCGAACGCCGGCATTCCAGGCGGCCTCGACAATGGCCTCGCCTTCCTGGCGAGACACCTGGATGCGGCTGCCGCCCATCGTGGCGGTGCCCAGGCCCAGCGTGGTGACTTCAAGATTGGTGCGGCCGACCTTGCGCTTCTGCCAGTGCGGCATGGACGTTTCCTTCGCGTTGCGGCGCGCGCCTGCGCGCCATCCCGGCCAGTCTAGCGCGCCTTCCGGCTGACCGTAACCGGTCAGCGCGCGCTATCTCGTTGTTTGATCGCATGATTCACACGCTGCCACGAGTCCGCTCAGCGTGATCATGCGCTAGACCAGGATGGCGCGCATGGCATGGTCCCCCCCAAAAGGGCGGATGTCAGAACTCGGCCACCGTGCAGGCCGCGCCCTTGGCACGCACGCGATCGCAGAACCCGCGCGCATCGGCGACATCCGCGAAGCCCGACGTCCGGATCCGCCAGAACGTCTTGCCGTCGCGTTCGGCCTTCACGAAGGATGGCTGATGGCTGCCCAGCAGGTCGGGCATCCGCTTGGCCAGGGTGCGCCATTCGGCCTTCGCGCCATCCTCGGACGCCACGGCGGCGAGCTGGACGGAAACCCGGCCCGACCCGGCGGGCCGGGCCTGCGGCGTCACCGCGGGCGCAGCCGGCGCGGCGGCCGCCGGCTTGGCCGTGTCGGGCTTCACCGGCGCCACCGCTGCCGGCTTCGCGGTGTCGGGCTTCACCGGTGCGGCAACCGCGGGCTTGGCCGTGTCCGGCTTGGTGGTGCGGGCGACGGGGGCCGGCGGTGCCTGCGGCGGGGCACTGTCGGTGGCCTGCGGTGTGGCCTGGGTCTGGGCTGGGCTCTGGGCTGGGCTTTGGGCCTGTTGCGCGCGCAGGCCGGCGGGATTCGGTGCCTCGGTCGCCGGGGCCAGGCGCGCCGTGGTCTGGTCGGCGCCGTCGCCGAACAGGTCGTTGTTCACCCCGGCGATCTGCAGCCCGCCGGGATTGTCCGGCTTGACCTTCACCGGGCGTTCGTCGGCCTGCACCACCGGCACCTCGCCGCCGCGCCGGCCGCCGATCAGGCTGACCCCGCCCACGACCAGCACCAGTGCGCCGGCCAGGCCGCCGGCGATCATCATCCGGCGCTTGGTTTCCTCGGACCAGCCCTGGCGTTCCCGTCTTGGCGGGCGGTAGGCGGGGCTGGGGATGCTCAGATCGTCCGACACGGCGTCAACCTTTTTGGCTGGGCTGACACCGTTCCGGCGGGTTCAGGCCCGGCCCGGGGTCAGCGCATTTCCTCGACGGGCGTCACGCCCATGACCTGCAGGCCGGATCGAATCGTGACGGCGGTTGCCGCGACCAGGGCCAGCCGAGCACGTGTGTCCTCGGGTCGGTCGGGTTGCAGAAACCGCAGCGTCGCGTCGTCCTTGCCTCGGTTCCACAGCATATGAAAGTCGGCCGCCAAGTCATAGAGGAAAAACGCAATTCGATGCGGTTCCCGGGCCAGGGCGGCGCCTTCGACGGTGCGGGGCCAGTTGGCCAGGCGCCGGATCAGGGTCATTTCCGCCTCGTTGGCCAGGCTGTCCAGCGGCGTGGCGGCCAGGGCGTCGGGCGTGACGGCGCCGGCGCCCAGCATTTCCTGCGCGGCGCGCAGCACCGACCGGCAGCGGGCATGGGCGTACTGGACATAGAAGGCGGGGTTGTCGCGGGTTTGTGCGATCGCCTGGTCCAGGTCGAATTCCATCTGCGCGTCGGCCTTGCGGGTCAGCATGGTGAAGCGGACGGCGTCGCGGCCCACTTCCTCCAACAGGTCGCGCAGCGTGACATAGGTACCGGCGCGCTTGGACATGCGGACCGGTTCGCCGCCGCGCATGATGTGCACGATCTGGCACAGCACGGCCTCGAACCTTGTGGCCCCGCCGGACAGCGCCTGCACCGCGGCGCGCATGCGCGGGACATAGCCGCCGTGGTCGGCGCCCAGCACGTCGATCAGCATGGAAAAGCCGCGATCCAGCTTGTGGGCGTGATAGGCGATGTCGTTGGCGAAATAGGTGTTCGATCCGTCGGACTTGCGCAGCGGACGGTCGACGTCGTCGCCGAACCGCGTG
>CAYZKM010000668.1:0-2873 GCA_964478525.1 uncultured Bifidobacterium sp. | reverse complement strand
ATGAAATCCGGCACCGTCGCCCGCACCGCCCGGTACTCCGGCAGGTAGCGCCCCGCCTGGCGCATCAGCCACGCCGGCGGCGGCCACACCGCCTCTCCGGCCAGGGCGCGCAGGAATGGTTTCGCCGTGTCGGTCACTCGGATGCTCCTGGCTGGACGAAGCGCATGTGGGGGCGGATCGGTTTCCCGGAACCCTCATAGCGCCGGACTGTGACGGCGCGCGAGGGCATGCCATGGTCCGGGCTGCTGTCACGCCCCGCCGGCATGGTCAATACAACAGCGACAGGAGACGCGGATGCGACGTGCGGTCATGGTGATCCTGGACGGGTTGCGGCGCGATTTCGTCGACGATGCCCGAACCCCCAACCTGGTGCGCTTCGCGCGCCAGGCCGAGCGGTTTCCCGCCTTCCGCAGCGCTTTCCCCTCGGCCACGCGGGTCGTGTCGGCCACTTTCGCCACCGGATGCCATCCCGCCCGCCACACCCTGCAGGGCAACGCCGTCGCCCTGGTCGAGGACGGCGTGCTGGTCCCCCACGACGTCGGGCGGCCGGATTTCCTGGCGCACAAGCGCCGCGTCACCGGCCATTCCCTGGCGATGCCGACGATGGCCGAGCGGCTGGCGGGCCGGGGCGGGGCGGTGGTTTTCAACAACGTGTCACCCGGTGCCGCCCGCGCGCATGATCCGGACGGGTTCGGCCATGTCTATCACCGCGCCTTCTCGGTCGGACCCGGCGGCGTCCCGGTCCAGGACCCGCTGCGCGTGACGCTGGACGCCGCCGGCGACCGTGCGATGACGGACCGGTTCATCGCCGAGATCCTGCACGATCGCCGCCCGGCCCTGTCGGTGCTGTGGATGGGGGAACCCGACCACATCCAGCACAACACCCCGCTGGGCTCACCCGAGCATCTGTCCGTGCTGCGCCAGGCGGATCATCACGCCGGGATGGTGATGGATGCCGTGGCGCGCGAACGGGACCGCGGCGACGAGATCCTGCTGCTGATCGGCTCGGATCACGGGCATGAAACCGTCAGCGGCGTGGTCGATGTCGAGGCCGAGATGATCGCCGCCGGTCTCAAGCGCGGTCCGGACTCGACCGACATCATCGCGATGGCGAACGGCACCGCCAGCCTGGTCCATGTCGATCCGGCGCTGGCGGGTCTGCGCGACCGCGTCGGCGACTTCCTGCGCGCGCAGTCCTGGGCCGGCCGGGTGATTGCGGCCGGTGACCTCGGTCAGGTCGGGCAGGCCCCGTTGCACGGCCTCGCCTTCGCCGTGTCGATGGCGGCGGATGACGGGCGCAACGAATACGGCGTGCCCGGGCGCGCCCTGGCCGCGAAGCCGCGCTGGGACAAGCCCGACCGCCTGGGCTGCGGCCAGCATGGCGGGCTGGCACCGTTCGAGCAGTCACCCGTCCTGATGATCGGCGGCGAGGGCTTCGCCGCCGGCGCCACGCGGCCCGGCCCGGCGCATATCGTCGACCTCGCCCCCACCATCATGCGGCATCTGCAAGTGTCCGCTTCGGGGATGGATGGGGCTGCGTTGCAGGCCCGCCCCTGAAGGCGACCAGCGCCTCCACCGCCGCCACGACGCGGGTCATCGGCCCAGACCAGTCATGGATGCGGTCCTGGCGGAAGATCGTCATCGACGGATACCACGGGCTGTCGGCGCGTCCGCTCAGCCAGCGCCAGCAATTGTCGTAGCGATCCAGCAGGAACACCGGGCGGCCCAGCGAGCCGGCCAGGTGCGCGACGGATGTATCGACGCTGATCACCAGGTCCATGTTCGCGATGATCGCGGCGGTCTCGGCGAAATCCTCGATGCCCTGCATGGGGTCGAACACCGCCATGCCCATCGGCGGCGCCTGCAACTGCCCCGCGGCGGCGCCGGCCTGCAGGTTCACCAGCGTCACCCCGGGGATTGCCGCCAGTGGCGCGAACACCGCCAGATGCGCGCTGCGCCGGCGGTCCAGCGTGGTGAAGCCGGGCACCCAGGGCCGCATCTGCCCGGCCCAGACGATGCCGATCCGGAACCCGCCCAGCGGGATCCGTTCCGCCCAGTGCGCGACCCGGCCGGGCTCGGCGCGCAGGCAGGGGGGGTGGGGGATCGTGTCCACCGTGGTGCCGAAGGCGCGCGGCAGGCTGAACACCGGGCAGTGGAAATCATAGTCCGGGATCGGATCGCCGCCGGTCAGCACCCGCACGCCGGGCAACGAGCCCACCACCCGCGCCAGCGGCCGCGGCACCCAGGCCAGTACCCGCGCGCCCCGCTCGGCCAGCATCGGCAGGTAGCGCATGAACTGCAGCGTGTCGCCGAACCCGTCCTCGTGCGTCGCCAGGATGGTCACGCCGTTCAGGTCCTCGATCGTGTCCAGCGACGGCAGCAGGGTGCTCAGCGGCAGGCCGCGATGATCGGGCAGGCGCAGCCGCCATTCATAGTCGCGCCAGGCATCGGTCCAGCGCCCGGCGCGCAGCAGGGCGATGGCACGGTTGACGCGGATGCGCGGATCGCGCGGGGCGCGGGCGATGGCCTCGTCATAGGCGACCAGCGCCTCGTCGAACCGGTCCTCGATCTTCAGCATCATGCCCAGATTGGCCCAGCCCGCCGCCGGCCCGGGGTCGCAGCCGATCACCTGCCGGAAATGCCCGATGGCCTTGCGGAACGCGCCGGTCTCGGCCAGCGCCATGCCCATCACGTGATGCGCCTCGGCCGTGTCGGGCATGTGGCGCAGCATCGCCACCGCTTCGGTCGCCCCGTCATTGTCCAGCAGATAGCTCGCGAAGGCCAGGCGCAGGCGGGCATCGTCGGGTGCCAGGCGCAGGCAGGCCTGGAACTGCCGCTCGATCACCCGGCGCGGCAGCGGCGGTTGCAGCCGG
>CAYZKM010000667.1:0-2877 GCA_964478525.1 uncultured Bifidobacterium sp. | reverse complement strand
CACGCCGTCTATCTGGCCGGCTGTCACGGCCGCACCCTGCAGCGACGACAGCAGGATGCGGCGGATCGCGTTGCCCAGCGTCATGCCGAAGCCGCGTTCCAGCGGTTCGGCCACGACGGTTGCGATGCGGGCCGGATCAGCGCCTGGCTCGACTTCGAGCTTTTCCGGCTTGATCAAGGACTGCCAGTTTCGCTGAATGACTGCGCTCTGCCTCATGCAACTCACACCTTTCGGACCGCATCGGGTGCGGCCCCTGTTCCCGTGGCCCTATGGCCGGCAGACGGTGGCACGTCGCCCGGCGCCATCGGCGGATGCCGACGGCGCCAAACCAGTCAGACCCGCCGGCGCTTGCGCGGACGGCAGCCGTTATGCGGGATCGGCGTCATGTCGCGGATCGCCGACACGCTGAAGCCGACCGCCTGCAGCGCGCGCAGGGCGCTTTCGCGTCCCGAGCCCGGGCCGCTGACCTCGATTTCGAGCGTTTCCATCCCATGCTCACGTGCCTTGCGGCCGGCATCCTCGGCCGCGACCTGCGCCGCATAGGGGGTGGATTTCCGGCTGCCCTTGAAGCCCTGGCTGCCGGCCGACGACCAGGCGATGGCATTGCCCTGCGCGTCGGTGATCGTCACGATCGTGTTGTTGAACGTCGCGGCGACATGCGCGACACCAGAGGTGATGTTCTTCCGTTCCTTGCGGCGCGGGCGGGCAGCGGCGGGTTTCGCCATGTGTGTGGATCCTGCTCCAATCGAATGTCGCACCCATGACGGGTGCGACCTGCGTTCCCTGGGGAAAGACGGACAGACGAGCGTCCGCTACTTCGTAACCTTCTTCTTGCCGGCGATCGCCACCGCCTTGCCCTTGCGCGTGCGCGCATTGGTGTGGGTGCGCTGACCGCGGACCGGCAGGCCGCGACGATGGCGCAGGCCGCGATAGCAGCCCAGGTCCATCAGACGCTTGATGTTCATGGCGACTTCGCGCCGCAGATCACCCTCGACGCGATAATCGCGGTCAATCAGCTCGCGGATCTTCAGCACTTCCTCGTCGGACAGCTGATTGACCCGGCGATCATCGGGGATGCCGAGTTTCTGGCAGATCTCGGCGGCCTTCGACGGGCCGATGCCATAGATATAACGCAGCCCGATCGTCACTCGCTTGTTGGTCGGGATGTTCACGCCGGCAATACGCGCCACGCTCAACTCTCCTGTCGCCCGATGGTCAGATCGAGCCGTTGACTGCCCCGAAAGGCCGGAATACACGCAAGCGGCGCCAACCCACTGGGTGCACCGGAGCGCGGGACTATAGTTGCCGTCGCGGCAGAGTCAACGACGGTTTAACGTTCTTTGTCATATCAGCCGCCGGTCTGCCGTGCGAGCACCGCATCGATCTGGCGTGCGACCTCCTCGATCCCGGCCATGCCATCGACGGACCGCACGATCCCCTGCGCACGATAATGCGGCAGGATCGGCGCGGTCTGGCGATGATACTCATCCAGCCTCGCCGCCACGGTTTCCCGGTTATCATCCGCTCGGCGGGTGAACTCGGTGGACCCGCAGACATCGCAGATGCCGGGCCTGGCGGTCGGCTTGAACGTGTCGTGATAGCCGGCCTTGCACTTCGCGCAGGTGAAGCGGCCGGCGATGCGATCGACCAGCAGCGCGTCATCGACCATCAGCTCGACCACCGCGTCCAGCTTCAGCCCCTTGCCGGCCAGCATCGCATCCAGCGCCTGCGCCTGCGGCACGGTGCGCGGGAAACCGTCCAGGATGAAGCCATTGGCGCAGTCCGGCTTGTCGATCCGGGCGGCCAGCATGCGCACGATGATGTCGTCGGAAACGAGCTTCCCCGCCTCCATCACCGCCTTCGCCTCCCTGCCGATCTCGGTCCCGGCGGCAACCTCGGCCCGCAGCATGTCCCCGGTCGAGATCTGGGCAATCCCATGCAGGGCCTGCAGCCGTTGCGCCTGGGTGCCCTTGCCCGCGCCGGGCGGGCCCAGAAGAATGAGTTTCACCGACGTCCCTTTACCCGTGCCTTGCGGATGAGGCCTTCATATTGATGCGCCAGCAGGTGCGACTGAACCTGCGTGACCGTGTCCATCGTGACCGACACGACGATCAGGATCGACGTCCCGCCGAAATAGAACGGCACACCGTATTCGCTGATCAGAATTTCCGGCAACAGACAGATCACCACCAGGTAGATGCCGCCCACCGTCGTCAGACGGGTCAGGATGCGGTCGAAATACTCGGCCGTGGCGGTGCCCGGACGAATGCCCGGGATGAAGCCGCCGTATTTCTTCAGGTTGTCCGCCGTCTCCTCGGGGTTGAAGACGACCGCGGTGTAGAAATACGAGAAGAAGATGATCATGAACGCATAAAGCGCCATGTACAGCGGCTGGCCATGCGCCAGCTGGGCCGCGATCGTCTGCACCCAGCCCGGACCGTCGGCCGAGAACCCGGCGATGGTCGCCGGAATCAGCAGGATCGAGCTGGCAAAGATCGGCGGGATCACGCCCGAGGTGTTGATCTTCAGCGGCATGTGGGTGGAATCGCCACCGAACATACGGTTGCCGACCTGGCGCTTGGGATACTGGATCGGAATGCGCCGCTGCGCCCGCTCCACCAGCACGATCGCCGCGACCGTGGCGAACGCGATGATCAGGAACAGCACGATGAAGATCGGCGACAACGCCCCGGTGCGGCCGAGTTCAAGCAGGTTCGCCAGCGCGGATGGCAGGTTCGCCACGATGCCGGCCATGATGATCAGGCTGGTGCCGTTGCCGATGCCGCGCGCGGTGATCTGCTCGCCCAGCCACATCAGGAACATGGTGCCGCCGACCAGGGTGATGACCACCGAGATGCGGAAGAACATGCCCGGCTC
>CAYZKM010000666.1:0-2883 GCA_964478525.1 uncultured Bifidobacterium sp. | reverse complement strand
GCCGGCGTGGACGGGTCCGAGAAGGCGCTGGAGCCGGCGTTGAAGGCGCTGAAGATCGGCACCGTCGACGACCTGTACATCGCCGTCGGCAACTCCAACCTCACCCCGCGCGACGTGGTGGTCGCCGCCTATCCGGAACTGCGCCAGGCCCCGCGCGCGCCCCGCATGGTGCCGCCGCTGCTGCCGCGCGGCGGGCGGTCCTCCACCCGGCTCGACAGCGACATGCCCGTCACCGGCCTGGTGCCCGGCATGGCCTACAGCTTCGCCGGCTGCTGCCATCCGGTGCCCGGCGACGACATCGTGGGCATCGTCACCACCGGCAAGGGCGTGACGATCCATGTCAAGGAATGCCAGACCCTGACCGGGTTCTCGGCCACGCCGGAACGCTTCATCGATGTCGACTGGAACTACGAGGCGCTGGGCAAGAACACCGCCGCCGGCAAGCTGCCGAACCACACCGCGCGGATCAGCGTGATCGCCGGCAACGAGGCAAGCGCGCTCGCCAACATGACCAACGCCATCGCCAAGCAGGACGGCGCGATCCTGAACCTGAAGATCGTCAACCGCCAGCAGGACTTCATGGAGGCGCTGGTCGATGTCGATGTCCGCGATACCGGGCATCTGTCGAAGGTGATCGTCGGGCTGCGCAGCATGCCCGGCATCAAAAGCGTCGAGCGCGCCAGCGGCTGATGCCGCCCCCCCTTGCTTGACACAGCGCGGGCCGGTGGGCTTGATCCGCGCGATTTTCCAACCGAAAGCTCTCCCAGCGCATGGCGACAAACATGGCCAAGCCCAAGCGCCAATCCAGCGCCCTGGTCGAAAACATCAAGACCCTCGTCTATGCCGCCCTGATCGCGGTGGCGGTGCGGACGGTGGCGTTCGAGCCGTTCAACATCCCGTCGGGCAGCATGATCCCCACCCTGCTGGTCGGCGATTACCTGTTCGTGTCGAAATACAGCTACGGCTATTCCCGCTTCTCGCTGCCATTCTCGCCGCCACTGTTCTCGGGCCGCATCTTCGGCTCGCTGCCGCAGCGCGGCGATGTCGCGGTGTTCAAGTATCCGCGCGACAACACCACCGATTATATCAAGCGCATCATCGGGCTGCCGGGCGACCGGATCCAGATGAAGCAGGGCCAGCTGTACATCAACGGCGTGGTCGCCCCCCGCGTGCCGCAAGGCACGTTCGAGGCCAAGGACGGCGGCATCCGCATGGCACTGGCGCGCTTCCAGGAGACGCTGCCCGGCGCCGACGGCAAGCCCGGCGTGACGCACGAGATCCTGAAGGCGACCGACGGGCTGGAGGCGGCACGCCGGCCCGGATTCGACCCGAACCGGGAGTTCGACCCGAACAACACCCCCGAATACCTGGTGCCGCCAGGCCATGTCTTCGCTATGGGCGACAACCGCGACAACTCGGCCGACAGCCGCTTCATGAACGGGGTCGGCTTCGTGCCGGTTGAAAACCTGGTGGGGCGGGCCGAAATCCTGTTCTTCTCGATCGACGCCGAACACCCGTGGTGGCAGTTCTGGGAATGGCCCTTCCAAATCCGCTGGAGCCGCCTGCTGATGCCGGTCCGCTGACCGTGTCCCGCCTCGGGCGCCAACCTTGACCACCGCGTTCGAAACGCTGCTCGGCCACGACTTCACCCGACCCGACCTGCTGCGAGAGGCGATGACCCACCGGTCCGCGCTGAAGGCGCGGGCCAAGGGGCAGGGATCGAACGAAAGGCTGGAATTCATCGGCGACCGGGTGCTGGGCCTGGTCATGGCCGAATGGCTGGCCGAACGCTTCCCGCGCGAACAGGAAGGCGAACTCGGCCGCCGCCTCGCACAGCTGGTCTCGCAACCCGTGCTGGCCGGCGTGGCCGAGGCGATCGGCCTGGAAGCCGCGCTGTCGGTTTCGCCCGGCGAGGCGCGGGCGGGCGTGAAGCAGCGGGCAACCGTGCTGGCCGACGCGCTGGAGGCATCGCTGGGCGCGCTGTACCTGGATGGCGGGCTGGACCCGGCGCGCGCCTTCATCCGCCACGCCTGGATGGCGGCGATGACGGCACAGGCCGAACCGCCCAAGGATGCCAAGACCCGGCTGCAGGAATGGGCGCAGAAACGCTCCCTGGCGCTGCCGGACTACGCGGTGACCGGGCGGTCGGGCCCGCCGCACGCGCCGGCCTTCGTGATCACCGTGACCGTCGGCACCGCCAGCGGCACCGGGACGGCCGGCAGCAAGCGTGCCGCCGAACAGCGCGCGGCCGAGGCCCTGCTCAGGAGTTTGGAACCATGACCGCACGCTGCGGCTATGTCGCGATCGTCGGTGCCCCGAATGCCGGGAAGTCGACGCTGCTGAACCGGCTGACCGGCGCCAAGCTGTCGATCGTCTCGCCCAAGGCGCAGACCACCCGGTTCCGCGTGTTGGGCATCCTGATGCGCGGTGACTCGCAGGTGCTGCTGGTCGACACGCCCGGCATCTTCCGCCCGCGCCGCAAGCTGGACCGGGCCATGGTCGCCGCCGCCTGGACCGGGGCGAGCGATGCCGACCTGGCGATGCTGCTGGTGGATGCCCGCTCCGGCGCGACCGAGGATGTGCGCGCTATCGCTGCGAAGCTGGCCGAGGGCGGACGGCGCTGCTGGCTGGTGCTGAACAAGACCGACCTGGTGGCGCCGCCGGCGCTGCTGCCGCTGACCGCGACCCTGACCGCGCTGGTCGGTTTCGAGCAGGTGTTCATGGTCAGCGCCGTCACCGGCGACGGGGTGAACACGCTGGCCGACGCGATGGCCGCCGCGGTGCCCGAGGGGCCGCATCTGTTCCCCGACGACGACCTGACCGACCTGCCCGACCGGCTGCTGGCGGCCGAGATCGTGCGCGAACAGATCTTCATGCAGACGC
>CAYZKM010000665.1:0-2886 GCA_964478525.1 uncultured Bifidobacterium sp. | reverse complement strand
GCATTTCGTCATCGACGGCGGCATCCGCTCGGCCAGCCGCACCGAGTCGGCGGACCACCCCGACAGCCTGCTGGACCCCGATGCGATCGCGGAAACCTACTGGCAGGTCGCCAACCAGCCGCGCTCCGCCTGGACCTGGGAAGTGGAGCTGCGCCCCTGGGTAGAGACGTTCTGACCCCGTCGCGGCGGCGGGCACGGGGCAGCCCGGCCCGCCGTCAGATGCCGCTGCCGCCGAATTCCCAGCCATCGGGCTGCGTGGTCATGGGGCGCAGCCTGTCGCCCTGCCACAGCACCTGCCCGTCCAGCCCCGCGCCCCAGGCCGCGCCGACGCCCATCACCTCCAGCCCGTCCGGCGTGCGGGCGCGATAGCCGATATGGTGGTGGCCGTGCACGATCAGCCGCGCGCCCATCGCCCGGGCGAGCGTATCCAGCGCCGCCTTGCCGGCGGGATGGCTGGCCGGCGCCTCGTGCGTGACCAGGATATCGGTGCTCTGCCCGGCCAGCGCCTGGTAGTCCTCGGGCCAGATCGCAGCGGTCGACAGGGAATGCCTCAGCGCGTCCAGATGGGCCGGCTGCCAGCCGCGCCCCAGCGCCCGCACATCGGCATCGAGGTCCGCCCGGCCGTGCAGCCGGGGATCGGCCGGCGGGTCCCAGACGCGCGGGCGGAAGGTGCCGCCCAGGCCGGCGATGCGCAGACCGCCGATCCGGGCGATGCGCCCGTGCAGCGCGCCGGGGGCGGTCAGCGGGTTGCGCGCGGGATCGGCCAGGTTGGCCCACATCTCGGGCCCGCCATCATTGTCGTGGTTGCCGAAGATCCAGTGCACCGCGATGCCGCGCGCCAGGAACGGTTCGGCCAGGATGTCCAGCGGCCGGTCGCACTGGATATCGCCCAGCAGCACGGCATCGCGCGGCGGCGTGTCCAGCCGCGACAGCCCGCGCGCCACCAGGTCCCATTGCTGATGGATGTCTCCGACGAAGACGATCGTCATCGGCGCGTGCGGGCCCGCGTCATCCGACGGGCACCGCCAGGCCCAGCGTCCTGGTATCGGTGTTGCGCCCCAGCGCGGCCGGGCTGACCGGCGCCGGGGTGCGCAGCGTCAGCCGGACCGGGCCGGTGCCGCCATGCACCACGGTCGAGGCCGCCAGCCGCCCGGCCTGGTGGCCCAGCGGCACCTGCCCGCCATTCACCGCCAGGCGCACGCCGTCGACGAAATCTGATGTCACGGCCATGCGGACGTCCAGCACGATGTCCAGGCGAACCGGCGCGGCGGCGGCCAGCTCCCACGCGATGGTATCGGCGCGGGTCCAGCGGAAGGCGCTGCCGTCGCGGAAACGCTCGATGCCCTGCCAGGCATCCGCCGTCACGCAGCGCGGCGCGTCCGGGGCGGGTGCGTGCTGGGAGGGTGTGTCCTGGGGGGGTGCGTCCTGGCCGGGCGCGGTCAGCGTCACGAAGGCATAGTCATGCGCCGCCCCGTTGCCCAGCGCGCGCAGCAGGGCCGGATCGGGGGAGGCGCCGGCATGGTGCAGCAGCAGCTCCCCTGTCGTGCCCAGCCGCAGATGCAGCCCGGCGCGGCGCGCGGCGCGCATCATCGCATGCTGGCTGAAGATGGAGATATGGCCGTTGCGCGGGGCGATATACCACCAGCGCCCGCGCAGCGACTGGATATGCGGCGGCTGGATGCCGGTCTGCAGCTGCACCACGCCGGCGGGGGCCAGCAGCGCGGCGATATCGCGCAGGGTGCGCACCGGGTCGGGGCTGTGTTCCAGAACCTCGACGCAGGTGATCACGTCGAACATCCCCGCCGGGCGCGCGGGGTTGGAAAACGGGTCGTAGCCGGCGACGTTGGCGAAGCCCGCGGCGCGCATGCCGCCGACGAAGACCCCGGCACCCGAGCCGTAGTCCAGCACGCGCATCTGCCGGTGCCCGTCCAGCAGCCGGATGAACCGGGTGACCAGCCGGGCGGCGCGCGCCTGGCGATAATCCGGGTCTACCGTGTCGTAGTCATGGTTGTAGATATGGGTGGCGAAATCCGCCTCGGTCCAGTCATCGAAATCGGCGGTGAAGACGAAGTCGCAGACCTCGCAGCGCAGATACAGCACGCCGACGCCGGACAGTCCGAACTCGAAACCGTTGGTGGCCGAGCAGCATTTGTTGGCATCGACGAGGTCGAAGCCGAGGGTGCGCCCGCCGCACACCTTGCAGGGCGTGGTCCCGGCATGCACCCGGCCGCGGTCCAGCGGGGTCATGGCCGCGAGCGCGGCGCGGATATCGCGAGGCATCACCATGCTGGGGCTGTCTGTTCCTGCGTCTGTTGAACCGTTGCCGTGACGGAGCAGCCGGCAGGAGCCGAGGCGCGATCGACGGAAGCGGGCCGAGTATGGCGGCCGGGCGGGGGCGTGTGCAAGCGGATCGGCGATCCTGTTGTGGCGGGGCGGGGCCGATGTTACCAAGCCGGCCCGCATCGATGGTCCGCCGTGCCGGACCGGACCCGGCTGATGGACACCACGCATGCATCCGAATGTCATCGGCGAGAACGCCGTCTGGGTTCACCTGCGCTTCGACGAGCGGCTGCGGCAATTCTTCCTGGACCGGCGCGTCTCGTTCGGCCATCGCACCGCCGCGCAGGTCTCCTCGATCTACCTGCGCAAATCGGCGGTGATCGAGCCGTACTGCGACTTCATGCAGAGCAACCACCTGGCCTCGACCGGGTCGTTCACCTATTCCATGAGCGGGCTGTTCGAGTTCTCGTCCGGCCGCTACTGCTCGATCGCGCATGGCACGGCGACGATGGCCGCGCGCCACCCGATCGAACACGCGACGACCGCCGGCATGCCGTTCCGCACCGCGCTGCCGATGCAGACCAGGGTGTGGGAAGAAGTGCTGAC
>CAYZKM010000664.1:0-2897 GCA_964478525.1 uncultured Bifidobacterium sp. | reverse complement strand
GACCGCAAAGGAAGTTGACGTTGCCATCGATAACGACGGGCACAAGGCACGGGCCTGGACGTTCGACGGAATGGTGCCCGGCCCGCTCGTCCGGGTCCAGGAAGGCGATACCGTCGTATTTACGATGACCAACGAGGCGAGCAACAAGAACTCGCATTCGATCGACTTCCACGCCGCGCGGACGGACTTGCTGACGTCGTTCGCCCCGGTGAAGCCGGGCGAGACGAAGAAGTTCACCTTCGTCGCGGGCAGCCCGGGCGTGTTCTTCTACCATTGCGGCTCGGATCCGATGATCCAGCATATCGCCCGCGGCATGTATGGCGTCATCCTGGTCGACCCGAAGAACGCGCAGGCGATGCCGAAGGCCGATCGCGAATATGTTCTGATCCAGTCGGAAATGTTCAGCAATCCGGAAGATGTGAAATCGATGATGGCCGGGCAATGGTCGCACACCGCGTTCAACGGAATCCCGTTCCGCTATGATCCGGTCCATGACACGAACGCCACGCAAACCCTGGAAGCCAAGCCAGGCGAGCGTGTGCGGATCTATTTCATCAATGCCGGCCCGAACGAGTTCAGCGGCTTCCATCCGATCGCCGGCCTGTGGGATCGTGTCTATCCGTCCGGCAATCCGGCCAACATGCTGCGGGAGGTGCAGAACTATACCGTCGCGCCGGGTGATGCGGCCACGTTCGACCTGATCTCGCCGGTCGAAGGGGCGAACGCGCTGGTCAACCATTCCATGCGCTCTGCCCTGTCCGGCGCGATCGCGGTCATCATGTTCAGCGACAAGGCCGATCCGACGATGGGCAAGGGTGACAAGATCCTGCCGCGCTAGAGCGCCTTCCGGCTGACCGCAAACGGTCAGCGCGCTCTATCTCGTTGTTTGATCGCATGATTCACACGCTGCCACGGTTCCGCTCAGCGTGATCATGCTCTAAACCGAATGCCGCGGCCGGCAGGCCACGGACGATAATCGGCAATGACTGGGAGACACGGGCGGCGCGAGGACACCATGTCCTCGCGCCGCTGTGCGATCGTGTCGTGGTTCAGCCGAACTTGAACTCCTGGTAGCCGCCCTTCGATACCTCGTCGGTCTTGCGCCGGAAATGCACGCCGTTGCCGTTGTACCCAAGCACCCGGCGGACCTGCCGGCCCTCCACGTTGCGGTTCACACCGGTCTGCCAGGAATCGACCTTGGACGACAGCAGCGGTTCGGCCGCCTTGATCACGGTCTTCGTCCAGTCATCCACATGCTCGGACCGTGTCTCGACGCGCTTGTAGCCATGCTTCTGCATGAACCGCAGCATGTCCGCCTGGAACTCCACGCTGTGTTCGATGGCCTGCGGGATGTTGCCGCGCGCGGTGTGCGGCCCCAGCACCATCAGCATGTTGGGGAAGCCTTCCGACAGCATGCCCAGATAGGTGCGTGGACCGTCGGCCCAGGCATCGCGCAGGCGCAGCCCGTTGGTGCCGCGGATGTCGATGCGGTCGAACGCGCCGGTGACACCGTCGAAGCCCGTGGCATAGACCAGGATGTCGAATTCGTACTCCTGCTTCGACGTCTTCACGCCGTTCGGCGTGATGCACTCGATCGGCTCGTCGTTGATGACGTCGATCAGCGTCACGTTGTCGCGGTTGTAGGCCTCGAAATACCCGCTCTCCAGCGGCACGCGGCGGGCGCCGAAACCATGATCCCTGGGGATCAGCTTCTCGGCCACTTTCGGGTCCTTCACCCGCTGGCGGATCTTCTTGGCGATGAACGCGCTGATCTCCGTGTTGGCCTTCTCGTCCACCAGAATATCGCGGAAATTCCCCATCCAGATGCCGAAGCCAGGCTCGGCATACAGCTTCTCCCAGAATGCCTCGCGCTGTTCGGGCGGCACATCCAGCGTCTTGCGCGGGTCCGCCTCGTGAATGAACCAGCTCGGCGTCTTGGCGCAGCGGGCATAGATTTCGTCATACCGCGTCTTGATCGACTCCATCTCCTCCTTGCTGATCTTCGAGTTGTGCAAGGGTGCCGCCCAGTTCGGGCGGCGCTGGAAGACGGTCAGATGCCGAGCCTGCTTGGCGATCTCGGGGATCGCCTGGATCGCGGTGGCGCCCGTGCCGATGATGCCGACGCGCTTGTTGGTGAAATCAACGGGCGTGTGCGGCCAGCGCGCGGGGTGATAGGCCGGGCCCTTGAAGCTGTCGCGCCCAGGGATCGCCGGCAGGGTGTGGGCCGACAGGATGCCGATCGCGGTCATCAGAAAGCGCGACGTGGTCTTCTGCCCGTTCTCCAGCGTCACGGTCCAGATACAGGCCGCGTCATCCCAGTGCGCCGCGGTCACGGTGCTGCGGAACTGCATATCACGGCGCAGGTCGAACTTGTCGGCCACGTGGTTCAGGTATTCCAGCGTGTCGGGCTGGGGGGAGAAATGCTCCTTCCAATCCCATTCCTGCATCAGCTCCTTCGAGAACGAGTACCCATAGGTCCAGCTCTCGGAATCGAAGCGCGCGCCGGGATAGCGGTTCCAGTACCAGGTCCCGCCGACATTCGTCCCCGCCTCGAACACCCGCGCCGTCATGCCGAGTTCGCGCAGGCGATACAGCATGAACATGCCGGAGATGCCGGCGCCGATGATGACCGCATCATAGTCGGTGGCCTTGTCCGTCCTCGGCTTCTCGGCAACCTGGTGAGCGACGTTCATCCTGTCCTGTCCCTTTCGATATTCATGACCCGCCCGACGAGTGGGTTGGATTGGCTACCGGGTGGTATATCACGCGCTTTTCGCCGCAATCGCAAATCCCGGACGCGCCACACACGCGCACGCGCAGGCTGGCGGACAGCCCGTCTGCGGTCCTTGACCTGGGTCAAGCCACCGGCGGCTTAGAGCATGATCACGCTGAGCGGA
>CAYZKM010000663.1:0-2907 GCA_964478525.1 uncultured Bifidobacterium sp. | reverse complement strand
CAGCCCGTCACGCACCTGCAGCACGGTGGCCGAGTCCATGATGTCCTGCGTGGTCGCACCCCAATGGGTCCAGCCCCCCGCCTCCCCGGCGGCCGCGGTCAGCCCCTCGACCAGGCCCACCACGGGATAGCCGACATTGCGCGCGCTCGCGGCCAGCAGGGCGGTGTCCAGGTTCTCGACCCGTGCGGCCGCGACGATCGTGGCGGCGGCCTCGGCCGGGATGATGCCCATCCGGCCCTGCACGCGGGCCAGTGCCGCCTCCACATCCAGCATGCGCTGGAAATAGGCCGGCTCGGAGAACACCGCGCGCATGGCATCCGACCCATACAGCGTGCCCAGGATCGGCCCGTCGGCCGGATTGACGGGCATGGTCAGACGTCCAGGAACACGGTTTCGCCCTCGCCCTGCAGCCGGATGTCCAGCCGCCACACCCCCGCGCCTTCGGGGGCGGCGATCAGCGTGCCGCGCAGGGCCGGGTCCTCGATCGAGGTCAGCAGCGGGTCGGTCTCGTTCAGCGCCTCGCCCTTGAAATAGGCGCGGGTCACCAGCCCGGTCATCAGCCCGCGCGAGAGGATGTTGATCGCGATATGCGGCGCCTGCTGCGTGTTGCCCAGCCCGGCGACCGGGCCGGGCTTGATGGTGACCAGGCGGAACGTGCCGGATGCGTCGGTGTTCGCCCGCCCGAAGCCGGGGAAAATGTCCGATGCCGGCGGATCGGTCTGCCAGATCTCGACACAGGCTTCCGGGCAGGGCTTGCCGTCGCCGTCGAAGATCGTGCCGGTCAGCACCAGCTTGTCTCCCGTCGCGCCGAACCGTGTCAGGTCGGCCCAGGACTTGTCCTCGATGATGTGCCAGTACGGCCCGATGGTCTGGCTCGCGGTGGTCGGCGGCATCGTTCAGCCCTCCATCGGCGTGGCGCCGCGCCCGCGCAGCACGACATCGAAGCGATAGCCCAGCGCGTAGTCGGCTTCCGTGATGTCCATGTCGAAGGCGGCGATCAGGCGGTTGCGCGCGGCGATGTCGGGCACCGCGTTGAAGATCGGGTCGAATGCCAGCAGCGGGTCGCCCGGGAAATACATCTGGGTGATCAGCCGCGTGGCGAAGGCCGGCCCGAAATACGAGAAATGGATGTGGTTCGGCCGCCAGGCGTTGCGGTGGTTCGGCCAGGGATAGGCGCCCGGGCGCACCGTCACGAACCGGTACCGCCCCTGCGCGTCGGTGAACACCCGCCCCGCGCCATGGAAGTTCGGGTCCAGCGGCGCGTCGTGCTGGTCGCCCGGATGGTCGTACCGGCCGGTGGCGTTGGCCTGCCACACCTCCACCATGGTGTTCGGCACCGGGCGGCCATCCTCGTCGGTGATGGTGCCGGCGACGACGATCCGCTCGCCCAGCGCCGCCTGGCCGGTGGTGTTGGTCGTCAGGTCGGTCGAAGGCGGGAACAGCGCCGGCGGGAAGGTCGGGCCCGAGGTCTCGGTGATCGTCTGCGGCATCCGCACCGGCGCGCGCAGCGGATGGCGCCTGGTCGTACCCAGATAGGATGGCACGTCCAGCGGCGGCTGCGTGCCCGGGACGTACGGGCGGAATGGGGTCTGCTCGCTCATGGGCGTACTCCCTGGTTGCGGGGGCAACTTGCCCCTACCTGTGCACCGAGGCAACGGGCGGCGGGGAGCGGCGGCGGCATGGGCACGATCGATCAGGACACGATGCAGCTGGCGCAGATCGTCATCGTCGCCGCCACCGCCATCTTCCTGCTCGCCGGCCGGCTGGGACCGCGGGGCCACCGCGTCCGCCAGGTGCTGGCGGCGTTCTACTGCGCCGCCGCGGTGATCCTTCTCGGCTATGCCCTGATGCACTGACCTGTGGTCACGACCAGTCGGCGTGCTCGCCGATCAGCGCCAGACCGCGCGCCGCCGCTTCCCCGTCATGGCGTTCGGCGATCCCCCCGCACGCCCCGATCGCGCGCCCATACAGCGCCGTCAGCTCGGCCGACCCGATCAGGTGCACCACCGCGTCCGGCGCATCCGCCAGCCCGGCGCGGACCTCGTGGCCGATCAGCAGCCCGGACAGATAGGCCGCGCCATCGGCTTCCGACAGCGTCCCGGCCAGGGTTTCCGCCCGCACGCCGAACAGATGGTGCAGCAGCCCGCCAGGGTCGGCCGACCGGCGCAGCCCGCGGTCAAAGCCCGGGCCATCGGCCGGCCCGTCGCGCATCATCCGCCCCAGGATCGTGTGCCCGCGCAGGGCGGCGAACGCCTCGCCGGTCATGTGGGTGGCGAAGCCTTCGATCCGCCCGCCGGCAACCCGCACCCATTTCGCGTGCGTGCCGGGCAGACAGGCGATCCCGCCCGCCCGCAGCAGCGACGGCACGCCGATCACCTGCGCTTCCTCGCCGCGCATCACCTCGGCGACACCACAGGCGTCGGTGCCGGACAGGCCGGGCACCAGCTTCACCCGCGCCCAGTCGAAGGCGATGTCGACCAGCGCGGCGGCAATCTCGGACGGGCCGGCCGGCAGCGGCAGGTAAGGCGCTTCCTTCCACCCCTGGCGGCTGCCGATCATGCCCGACAGCAGGACCCGCTCCTCGCCGGCGGCCAGCCAGGGACCGATCTCCTCGCGCAACGTATCGCCGAAGCGCCCGTCGGGAACGTTCATGATCCCCCGCGCGCTGGCCCGCCTGTCGCGGATGGCCCCGTCGCGCCCGATACGGAAGGCGCGGAAGCTGGTGGTGCCCCAGTCGATGCCGATCATGGCCGGTCGCCTCCCCCTACCCGATGGCGTACGCCGCTTCCACCAGCGCCACCGCGGCGGCGTTGTCGGACAGGTCCGCGATCGGCGGCCGCCCGTCCCGCAGGCGGCGCAGCGTGTCGCGCACGAACTCGGGATAGAAGAACACATTGGTCAGCTTCA
>CAYZKM010000662.1:0-2918 GCA_964478525.1 uncultured Bifidobacterium sp. | reverse complement strand
TACGCCAACCGGATGCCGCTATCTTGTGGTGGCGGCTGCTACCTAATACCGCGACGTTCGTTGCGGTCAGGGCGTTAGTGGCATTGGCCAGGGTCAGCACGTCGTTGCCGCCGGCCAGGTCCAGGCTGATGTTCGACGCCGCACTGCCCAGCGTCAGCGTGTCGACGCCCGCCCCGCCGGTGATGGTCTCCACGTTCGATGCGGTGAAGGTGCTGCCGGCGGCGGCCAGGGTCAGGCTGTCGCTGCCGCCGCCGAGGTCGACGCTGGTGTTGGTCACGCCTGCGCTGAGCGTGACGGTATCGGCGCCGGCGCCGCCGTTCATGGTCTCGACATTGGCGGTGGTCAGCGTGGTCGGGCCGGCACCCAGGTTCAGCGTGTCGCTGCCGGCGGCGAGGTCGACGCTGGTCGCGGTGATGGTGCCGCTGAGTGTGATGGTATCGGCGCCGGCGTTGCCGGTGATGGTCTCGATATTCGTCACCGTCGCGCTGTTCGCGGCGTTGGCCAGTGTGACGGTATCGCTGCCGGCCGCGAAATCGAGACTGGCGCTGGACAGCGCGGCGATGATGGTCAGTGTGTCGGCGCCCGTGTTGCCGACGATCGTCTCGACATTCGTCACCGACCCGGTATTGGCGCCGGATGCCAGGGTCAGCGTGTCGGCGCCGGCGGCCAGGTCCACCGTGGTGCTGTTGGACAGCGCGCTGCCCAGCGTCAGCGTATCAGCGCCGGTGCCGCCCGTCAGAGTCTCGACATTGGCGACCGATGCCGAGTTGGTGGCATTTGCCAGTGTCAGCGTGTCGTTGCCGGCAGCCAGGTCGATGCTGGCGCTGGTCAGGCCTCCGGTCAGGGTGACGGCGTCGGCATTGCCGCTGCCTGTCAGCGTGTCGATCGAGGAGAACGTATAGCTGTTGGTACCCAGCACGATTGGCACGGGGGAACTCCCTGAATCCGGGGAGCCAGGACACGGTCATTTTGTCCACACACCTGGCGTTACGTGCGATTTTCGCGCCACCAGGGATACGTCGAATTGGTAAATAAATCGTTTTCAGGCGACGGAAATTCCTACGTCCCCGACGCGGGCCTCGCGCAGCCGCCAGTCCCCGGACCAGCGAACGGATGCGTACGGCAGCGTCACGCCGCGCGCGCGAAGGGCCGGGCGCAGCAACCGGGCGGGATTGCCGGATGCCAGGGACAGTGCGGCCTCCGGCTCGGCCAGGCCCCAGGCGATGACGTTGCGCACCGCCTGGTCCAGGCACAGGCCCGATCCTGCCAGGACGGGGCTGCCGGGTTCGCGCACCGAACCGTCGGCGGCGTGTTCGATGGTCATGCCGGCGAACGGATAGAGCCCGGGTGGCGTGGCCGCGGCGGCGGTGGCGTCGGTAACCAGGAATGCCCGGGCCAGGCCCTTGGCGCGCAGCATCACGCCCAGCGCCGGCGGCGGCACATGGATGCCGTCGGCGATGAAGCCGGCATGCAGACGATCCTCGGCCAGCTGCGCCATCAGCGGGTTCAGGAATTTGGGCTGCGGCTGCGGCAGCGCATTGCCCAGATGGGTGCACAGCGTCAGCCCGGCCGCCGCGGCCATCGCGACATCGTCCGCCGTCGCGGCGGTGTGGCCCATCGCCACCAGCATGCCCTGCCGGACGGCCCATGCGATCAGGTCGCGGGCCCCCGCCCGCTCGGGCGCCAGGGTCAGCAGCAGCACGCCCCGCGCCAGCCCTTGAGTCACCCTTGCCACCAGCGCGGCATCGGGCATCACCATCGCCGCAGCCGGGTGGCAGCCGGCATAGCCCGGCATCGGGTTCAGGAACGGGCCTTCCAGATGATAGCCCGGCACCATCAGCGGCCCCAGCCGCGACCCCGCCACCGCCCTGTCCAGCGCCTGGAACCGTGCCGCGAGCAGGGCTTCCGGCGCGGTGATCAGCGTCGGCAGGCAGCACGTCACGCCGGTGCGCAACATGGCGTGCAGCGCGTGGTCCATCGCCTCGGCCGTCAGGGCATCGTCATTGAAGTCGACCCCCGCGAAGCCGTTCACCTGCAGGTCGACCAGTCCGGTTCCGCGCATGGACCACAGGTGCGGGCCGGGGCGCTGCTTGTCAACGCCCGGTCCCGCCCGCCATGGTGGCCGCCCGTGCCAGCAAAGGGGAGAGACACCGTTGGCCGAGCAACAGCCGAAATTGCCGTCGACGTTGCTGCTGATCGCGCTGGCCCTTGGGATGGTCGTGGGGCTGAGCCTGCTCAGCGGCAACACGGGCGGGGGCGAGGCGATCCCCTACAGCCAGTTCCAGCAGCTTCTGAACGACGGGAAGATCAAGCAGGTCACGGTATCGGGCGATTTCATCCGCGGCACCTTCACCGAGAAGCAGGCGGACGGGCGCACCGGCTTCACCACGATCCAGGTTCCCCCCGACCTGGCCGGGGCGTTGCAGAAGCACGGCGTGGAATACAGCGCGGTGGCGAGCGGCGGGGCGTTTGCCACGCTGCTGTCCTGGATCGTGCCGCCCTTGCTGTTCGTCGGCGTCTGGATCTTCGCCTCGCGCACCATGATGGGCGGGCGCGGCGGGCTGGGTGGCGGGCTGTTCTCGGTCGGGCGCAGCAAGGCCAAGCTGGTGACGCCGGAAAAGGACGTGAAGATCAGCTTCGACGACGTGGCCGGCGTGGACGAGGCAAAGGCCGAGCTGCACGAGATCGTGGACTTCCTGAAGCGGCCGAAGGAGTTCGGACGGCTGGGCGCCCATATCCCGCGCGGCATCCTGCTGGTTGGCCCGCCCGGCACCGGCAAGACGCTGCTGGCCCGCGCGATGGCGGGCGAGGCCGGGGTGCCGTTCTACTCCACCAACGGCGCGGAATTCGTGGAGATGTTCGTCGGCGTCGGCGCCGCGCGGGTGCGCGACCTGTTCGAGCAGGCCCGCGGGTCCGCC
>CAYZKM010000661.1:0-2919 GCA_964478525.1 uncultured Bifidobacterium sp. | reverse complement strand
GAGCGTGCCGGCCGCCATGTCACGATCGTCGCGTTCAGCATCATGGTCGGCGTGGCGATGAAGGCGGCCGAGGCGCTGGCCGAGCAGGGCATCGAGGCCGAGGTGGTGAATTTGCGCAGCCTGCGCCCGCTGGACACCGCGACGGTGGTGGAAAGCGTGAAGAAGACCAACCGCCTGGTGACGGTGGAAGAAGGCTGGCCCTATGCCGGCATCGGCGCCGAGGTGGCGATGCAGGTCATCGAGCATGCGTTCGACTGGCTGGATGCGCCGCCGGTGCGCGTGCATGGCAAGGACGTGCCGCTGCCGTACGCTCATAACCTGGAAAAGCTCGCGCTGCCGCAGCCGGAATGGGTTGTGGACGCGGTGAAGAAGATCGTCTGAACGGGGAATTGCGCAGATGGCCACCAACATCCTGATGCCGGCGCTGAGCCCGACCATGACCGAGGGCACGCTGGCGCGCTGGCTGAAGAAGGAAGGCGACACGATCAAGGCGGGCGACGTGATCGCCGAGATCGAGACCGACAAGGCGACCATGGAGGTCGAGGCGGTCGACGAAGGTGTGCTAGGCCGCATCCTGGTCAGCGACGGGACCGAGGGCGTGAAGGTGAACGACCCGATCGCCGTGCTGGTCGACGCGGGCGAAGCCGTGCCCGCCGCCGCCGCGCCGGCGGTGGCGCCCATGGCTGCGCCTGTGGCGGCATCTGTGACTGCGCCCGTAGCTGGGCCTGTCGTGACGCCTGTCATTGCCCCACCCCCTGCCCCGTCAGACGGAACGCGCGTCTTCGCCTCGCCGCTCGCTCGGCGGATGGCGCTGCAGGCCGGGATCGACCTGGCCGCGCTGAAGGGCAGCGGGCCGAACGGGCGGATCGTGCGCGCCGATATCGAGGCCGCGCAGAAGGGTGGCGCACCGGCCGCCCCGGTCGCACCGGTCGCGGCCACGGCTGCCGCGGCCCCGGCACCGAAGGCGCCGGCGCCGGCGATCCAGGGCGCGCACCGGGTGGTGCCACATTCGTCCATACGCAAGGTCATCGCCCGCCGCCTGACCGAGGCGAAGTCGACGATCCCGCATTTCTACGTCTCGATGGATGTCGAGCTGGATGCGCTGGTCGCGATCATGGACAGGCTGAACGCGAAGTCGCCGCCCCGGGAACATCCGGACTGGTATTTCATCACGATCAACGACTTCGTCATCAAGGCCGCCGCCCTGACGCAGCGGCGCCATGCCGCGGTGAACGCGGCGTGGACGGATGACGGGATGGTGATGTGGGACGATGTCGACATCAGCGTCGCCGTCGCCATCCCTGACGGGCTGATCACCCCGATCGTGCGCAAGGCCGACCAGAAGGGCCTGCTGACGATCAGCCGCGAGATGAAGGACCTGGCCGCCCGCGCGCGCGCCGGCAAGCTGAAGCCCGAGGAATACCAGGGCGGCGGCTTCTCGATCTCGAACATGGGCATGTTCGGGGTGTCGGAGTTCTCGGCCATCATCAACCCCCCGCAGGCCGCGATCCTGGCGGTGGCAACGGGTGCCAAGCGCCCGGTCGTGCGCGACGGCGAACTGGCCATCGCGACGGTGATGACGGTGACACTGAGCGTGGATCACCGCGTCGTGGACGGCGCGCTGGGCGCGACCTGGCTGAAGACGTTCAAGGCGATGCTGGAAGAGCCGCTGAACCTGATGATGTGAGGGCCGTATCCGGAGGCCGCCGCCCCCTTCGCTCCACCCCATCAGGGCACGCGCACATGACATCCGTCCCCACACCGCGCGATGCGACACCCGCCGACATCGCGCATATCCACCGGCTGGTCCGCGGCCTGGCCGTCTATGAGAATCTGGAAGACAAGTTCACCGCATCCCCCGACGACATGCGCGCCGCGCTGTTCGGCCCATCCCCCCGCGCCCATGTCATCCTGGCCGAACCGCCCGGCCACCCGCCGGTCGGACTTGCCCTGTACTACTACACTTTCGGCACCTTCGCCTGCCGGCCCAACATTTTCCTGGAAGATCTGTTCGTCGAGCCCGGCCATCGCGGCCACGGCCATGGCCTGGCCCTGCTGCGGGCACTGGCACGCAAGGCGGTGGCCCAGAACTGCGCCCGTATCGACTGGCACGTCTTCAACTGGAACCAGCCCTCCATCGATTTCTACACCGCGCTCGGCGCGACGCGGATGACCGACTGGCAGGTGCGCCAGTTGCGGGGCGACGCGCTGCATGCCCTGGCCAAAGGAGACTCCCATGGCTGATCAATCCTTCGACCTGGTCGTCGTCGGCGGCGGTCCCGGCGGCTATGTCGCCGCCATCCGCGCAGCCCAGCTGGGCATGAAGACCGCGCTGGTGGAACGGGAACATCTGGGCGGCATCTGCCTGAACTGGGGCTGCATCCCGACCAAGGCGCTGTTGCGCACATCGGAAATCAACCACCTGCTGCACAACCTGGCCGATTTCGGCTTCGAACCGGTCACGCCGCGGTTCGACCTGGCGAAGGTGGTGAAACGGTCGCGCGGCGTGGCGAAGCAGCTGTCGTCCGGCGTGCAGCACCTGCTGCGCAAGAACAAGGTCAGCGTCATCGACGGCACCGCGAAACTGGCCGGCAAACAGACCCTGGCGGTGGAGAAGGACGGCAAGCCGGTCGCCACGCTGAAGGCGCCACACATCATCCTGGCCACCGGCGCGCGCGCCCGCCAGCTGCCGGGGATCGAGGCCGACGGCAAGCTGATCTGGACCTACAAGGAGGCCATGGTCCCCACAACCATGCCGAAATCGTTGCTGGTGATAGGATCGGGCGCGATCGGTATCGAATTCGCCAGCTTCTATCGCAACATGGGCGCCGAGGTGACGGTGGTCGAGGTGCTCGACCGCATCCTCCCGGTCGAGGACGAGGAGATCTCCGCCTTCGCCCGCAAGTCGTTCGAGAAGCA
>CAYZKM010000660.1:0-2928 GCA_964478525.1 uncultured Bifidobacterium sp. | reverse complement strand
AGCGTCGCCCTCCGAAGGCGAAGGTCGCACGTTCGAATCGTGTCGGGTCCGCCAATCTTTTCAACCCTTTAGTCGCTTCGCCCGGCCCGGTTAAAAATTGCCGGAAGCACTGCGGAAGCAACACTGCGTAGAGATCGCAAGCATGGCGCTAGTGAAGCTTCCAGACGGACAGATTGTGGACAAGGACCTTATCGAAAGCGTGGAGCGATTCGAGGACCAGTTTGGTGGCTTTGCCGTCATCATCAAGCTGAGGTCGAAGCGGGACCTTGTCCTAGGATGCGACACACACGATGCATTAGATGAAATGCTCAGTAAGGTGACTCAGGCTCTTGGCCTGTAAAGCTAACGGTCACACAAACAGGAACTCCGGCCGCTCCTCGTAAACCGCGGGCCCGCCATCACCGTCCTTTGCCAGCGCGACCGCGATCGCACACGCGACCGCGCCATCGATCCGGTCCCGCGCCTTGCCCTTGCTGAACAGCCGATTCCCGGACCGGTCGGTCTCGACCTGGATGTTGTCAAAGCACCAGCGCAGGACCGGGTGCCCACCGTGCTGGAACTGCCGGCCGATGATGGCCCGCTCGAGCTCCTTGATCGCCGGCGCCATGGTCACCCAGCCCTGCCGCACCTCGACAGCCGGGTAGCCGTCCTCGGTCAGGTTGTTGATGGTGGACCTGGCCAAGTGCGGGTCCAGACCGATCCCATGCACGCTGAACCGGTCGGAGAGGTCTCGGATACAGGCTTCCACCTCCCGAAAGTCGACCACATTGCCCGGCGTCGGCTCGATATGCCCCTCTGCAGCCCACCGGACGTAGGGTACGGCGTCCCGGTCCTGCCGGCCACGCAGGTTGTCCTTCGGGCAGAAGAAGTGAGGCAGGACGGCGTAGCCATCGCCGACGCGCCAGCAGGCCACCACGACCGTCAGATCACTGTTGCTGGATAGGTCGACACCGAGCCAACAGGGCTGGCCTGACAACGCGTCCAGGTCCAACGGCGCGGCACCTTCGTCGTAGACCGCCATGTCGACAAACGGATCCGTGGAATGGTCCAGCCACACATTAAGATGTAGCTGGCGGAAGGCTTCCCGATCCGCAGGCCGGTTCTCTGCCTCCCGCGCCAACTGGCGCAGCCCCTCAATGTCGGGGAAGCCTTGTTCGAGCCCCGGATTCGCCCGGCGCCATACCGCTTCATCGCGCCAGTCGGCGTCGGCTGAGGTCTCGAACAGAATGGGCAGCGTACCGGGATCATCGATCTCGCCGCGCGCCACCCGGCGGGCATAATCGACGATGTCGTGGGCAACGTTCTCCTGGCCCCTGCCGGCCGTGGTGATAACCACCATGAGCGAACCTGGCACCTTCACCAGGCCGGTCCGGATCACGTCCCACAGGTCGCGCTTCAACCAGGCGTGCAGCTCATCCACCAACGCGAAGGTCGGTGTCGTCCCATGCTGGCGGCCGGCGTCGCATGAGATCGCGCGCAACTGGCAGCCGGACTTCGGGTGATCGATGCGGTGCCGGTAATCGATGAAGCGCAGCACGTCCTCAATGCGCTTGTCCTCCCGGCAGATGCCGGCCGCCTCTTCGAAGCCGATACGCGCTTGCTCTCGGTCGGATGCTGCGAACAGTGCAAGGCCGCCTGGCACCCGCCCCGGCCCGATGGTGTGCAGCAGGCCGAGGCCGGCGCCCAGACTGGTCTTCCTGTTTCCCCGCGGCAGCAGCATGACGACGGTGCGCACGATGCGCCGGCCGTCCGGATGGCAGGGCCCGTAGATGCGGCGCACGATCCGCTCCTGCCACGGCGTGAGGTCGAAGGCGCGGCGCTGCAGCCGGCTCTTGGGGTGCTTCAGCCGGCGTAGAAAGCTGACAGCGCGCTCACCATGGCCCATCGGATCCGGGATGTCGGAGCCGTCAAAGATCCAGGTCGGATAGGTCGTCATCGGCTCCCCCTGCGCCAGCGGCTTTGTGCCGGCTGGCAGGTGTCAGCCCGAGCTCAGCGGCCAAGCGGCGGCTTTCGGTCAGGGCCTGGAACATTGTCTGGAAGGCCGGGTGGCGCCGTTTGTCGCCGCGGCTGGTGATAATGGTGTCGCCCTCGGCCGCGATCGTCGCCTGCATGCGGCGAATGGTCCCGCTGGCCAGACAGTAGGCCTCGAGCACCGGCAGGTCTTCCCGCGTGAGGGTCTTGCGCTCCGCCAACCCGGGCACGACGCGGCGCCACTCTGCTTTGCTGTCCTCGGGCAGCCAATTTGGCGCTGTGGGCAGTGCGGACAGCCCGCCCTCGATCGCCTTCAGCTCCGGCTTCCGGCCACGCATATAAAGCTTCCCTTATGTGATTGCCCAATTGGGTTCTATCTGGAGCGAGACCCCCGGACGGTCCCAACCCCCACCCAACCAAGGGTTGAACCCCCTATCCCCTTCGCACCTGATCACGCGCAGTCCGAGCCGAATGATGAGAGTGGCAGAACGGGCGGCAGTTCCCGGGATCGAACCGCAGGCCACCATCACGCAGGGCCCTGATGTGGTCGACGTCGGTTGCCGGCTGGCCACAGCCTGGCTCACAGCACGTCGGCCAACGTCGCAGGAAGTCTGCACGGAAGGCGCGCCAGTCGGCGTCATAGCCCCGGCTGGCCGCACTGCCGCGGGCTTTGTCACGGGCACGTTCACAATGCGGGCACCGCCGACCGGTGAATGGCGGATGACCGGCCGGGCAATGACGAGGTGGCGCCGACGGCATGCAGATCAGGTCGGCGGGTTGGCGGTCGGCGAGGTCTGCGGATGGCCGAGGATCGCCACGGCAGACAGCAGTGCAGCACTGGCATTGTTGGCCGGCGTGATCGTCATGCGCACGTAGCGCTTGTTGCCGATGTAGCCGATCTTGCGCACCAGGTTGTCGCTGTCGAACTGGAAGGCAGCCAGAACCTCAGTGCCAAGC
>CAYZKM010000659.1:0-2928 GCA_964478525.1 uncultured Bifidobacterium sp. | reverse complement strand
CCAGCGCGTAGGCACGCTCGAAATTCGTGTCCTGGATCTGGATGTCGATCGGCGCGGGCAGGCCGAAGTTCAGCACCTGGCTGACGATGTCGGCAGTCTGGAAATAGATGATCGCGCCGGGGAAGGCATCCGGCAGGCGCGCCCGCATCGCGCGGACATGATCGATCGTGGGCCGGTGGCCGTGCTTCAGCTGGATCAGGATCTCGGCATCCATCGGCCCGACATTGTCGGTGGGCACGAAGGCCAGGTTGAACGACGAGGGGATGCCCACGTTGTCGTTGATGGTGTCCAGCTCCTCGGGCGGAATGATGCGCCGGATATGGTCCTGCACCTCCAGCACCTGACGCTCGGTTTCCTCAAGCCTGGTGCCGGCGGGGGCGCGGTAATGCAGCTTGATCAGACCGACATCGGCGGGCGGGAAGAAATCCGTCCCCAGCGTCGTGGCCAGCCCGCCGCTCACCACCAGCAGCCCCGCCCCGCACGCCAGCACGATCGCTCGGCAGCGCAGCGCGCCGGCCAGCAGGCGGCCATAGGCGTCGCGGAAGCGGCTGAAGACGCGGTCGAACGCGCCGAAGAAGCCCTTCTGCGGGCCGTGGTGATGCGTCTCGCCGGCCAGCAGCAGACGCGCGAAGCTGGGCACGATGCTGAACGACAGGACGTATGATGCCAGCATGCAGAACACGACGGTCAGCGCCAGCGGGATGAACAGGAACCGCGACACCCCGGTCAGCAGCACCACCGGGAAGAACACGATGCAGATGGCCAGCGTCGCCACCGTCAGCGGCTGGATCACCTCGGCCGTGCCGTCCATGATCGCCACCGTCAGCGGCTTGCCCAGCTGCTGGTTGCGGTGAATGTTCTCGATCGTGACGGTCGCGTTGTCGACCAGCAGCCCGATCGCCAGCGCCAGCCCGCCCAGCGTCATCAGGTTGATCGTGTTGTGCGTCAGGAACAGCACGGCGATGCCGGCCAGGATCGACAGCGGGATCGACGCCGACACGATCACCGTGTTCCGCCAGCTTCCCAGGAACACCAGGATCAGCACCGAGACCAGGATCGAGGAGAGGATCGCCTCCTTCACCACATTCTCGACCGCGCCGCGCACGAACACCGACTGGTCGAAATCGAGGTTGATCTCCAGCCCGTCCGGTGCTGCGGCCTTGATCAGCGGCAAGGCTTCCCGCGTCGCATCGACCACCGCGAGGGTGGAGGCATCGGCATGCTTGAGGATCGCGAGGTAGACCGCGCGCTTGCCGTTCACGTGCACGATGTTGTTCTGCACGGCGAAGCTGTCGGTTACGTTGGAAACATCGCCCAGCGTGACGGGAATGCCGCCGAACACGCCGAGGGGAAGCTGGTTGAACCGCTCGACCAGCGACGGGCTGGAATTGAGCTGGACGTTGTATTCCCGATCGCCGATCCGCGCGGTACCGGCGGGCACGATCACGTTGGTGGCCTGCAGCGCGTTGACCACGTCGACCGGCGAGAAGCCCTTGGCCACCATGCGGTCCTGGTCGAGTGCCACGATGATCTGGCGCGATTTGCCGCCGAACGGGGCCGGGGTCGACAGGCCGGGAATGGTGAACAGCTTGATGCGGATGAAGTTCAGGCTGTAGTCGAAGATCTGCTGTTCCGACAGCGTCTTCGACGACAGCGTCATCTGCATGACCGGGACGTTCGAGGCGTTGAACTGGATCACCGCCGGCGGCTGCATGCCCGGCGGCGCGCCGCGCAGGATCGAGTTGTTCACCGCCGTGATCTGCGCGATCG
Organism: uncultured Bifidobacterium sp.; assembly: GCA_964478525.1. Lineage (GTDB taxonomy): Bacteria > Pseudomonadota > Alphaproteobacteria > Acetobacterales > Acetobacteraceae > Rhodopila. The sequence goes on along the minus strand of CAYZKM010000659.1, from coordinate 1,158 downwards.
CCCCGCCGATCTCGGTGCCAGGCTGGAAATATACTTTCAGCATCCCCACGCCGGGGATGGACTGCGATTCGATGCGCTGGATGCCGTTCACCGTCGTGGAATAGGCGCGCTCGGTGATGAAGACGACGCGCCGTTCCATATCCTCGGTGGTCAGGCCGGGATAGTTCCACACGACCATGACGACGGGGATGTCGATGGTCGGGAAAATGTCGACGACCATGCGAGAGACCGACATCGCGCCAGCCAGCACGATCAGCATCGCCGCAATCGCCGACGTGTAGGGCCGCCGCAAGGCGAGCCGCACCATGCCGATCATTCGAGCCTCCCCCGGATCGGCGATTTGGCAGAGCCGGATGGATTTTTGTCAATATGCCGCAATGCCGCCGACGCGATGGGGCTAGGCCGGCGGGGGCAGGCCATGCCACCCTGGCACAACCGACAGGACGGGGGGACCGACGATGGACAAGACTGCAATCGAGCGTGCGGCCGCGATTCTGGTGAAGGCGCGCCGCGACGGCGAACAGCTCGCGGGTCTGCCCGATGCGCTGAAGCCCGGCTCGGTCGCCGATGGCCACGCGATCCAGGACGCCACCACGCAGCTGCTGGGCAAGCTGATCGCCGGCTACAAGGCGATGAACCCGCCGGATGCCGAGGCCAATCGCGGCATCATCTATGGCGGCACGATCCACGCCACCCCGGCCGACCTGCCGGCGGCGTCGGTGCCGCAATGCGGGGTCGAGGGCGAGGTCGCCTTCATCTTCCGCACCGCGTTCCCGCCGCGACCGACGCCCTATACGCGCGACGAGGTCGCCGCCGGCGTCGAGGCCTGCGCGGCGATCGAGATCGTCTCGGGCCGTTTCGCCGCCGGTGCGAACGTGTCGAATCTGGAGAAGCTGGCCGACTCGATCATCAACGCCGGCCTGGTCCATGACACGCCGAAGCCCGACTGGCAGAGGCTGGATCTGGGCAAGCTGCGGGTCACGCTGACCGTCAACGGCCAGGTGGTGATGGACAAGGAAGGCGGCCACCCGACCGGTGATCCGCTGGGTGTCGCCACCGCGCTGGTCAACATGCGCCAGGCCCAGGGCGGGGTGCGCGCCGGGCAGTTCGTGACCTGCGGGTCGTGCACCGGGCTGATGTACCTCAAGCCCGGCGATG
>CAYZKM010000658.1:0-2939 GCA_964478525.1 uncultured Bifidobacterium sp. | reverse complement strand
GGACCCCGCGATCGGCTGCGTGGTCCTGACCGGGGCGGGGAAGGCGTTCTGCTCGGGTGGCGATGTGAAGGTGCAGGCGCAGGTGGCCGCCGGCGGCTCCACGCAGGGGCCCGAGGAACGGGCGGACCATCTGCGGCGCACCATGATGGCCTCGCAACTGCTGCACGACATGCCGAAGCCGACCATCGCCATGGTGAACGGCGTCGCGGCGGGGGCGGGCATGTCGCTGATGCTGGCGTGCGATCTGCGCGTGGTGGCACAGTCGGCGCGGATGACCACGGCCTTCGCCAAGGTCGGGCTGTCGGGCGACTATGGCGGCACGTATTTCCTGACCCAACTGGTCGGCCCGGCCATGGCGCGGGAGCTGTACCTGCTGTCCGAGACGGTGGATGCGGCGCGGATGCAGGCGCTGGGCCTGGCCAACCGCGTGGTGGCGGATGACGGGCTGCTGGCCGAGACCATGGCCCTGGCGCGCCGCTTCGCCGACGGACCGCGCCTGGCGCATCGCTACATCAAGCGGAACCTGAACATCGCGGAGCGCGGGGTGCTGAGCGATTCACTGGATTCCGAGACCTTCGGCCTGATGCGCACCCGCATGACCGAGGATCATGCCGAGGCGGCGAAGGCCTTCGTCGAAAAGCGGGCGCCGGTCTACAAGGGGCGCTGACCGGCGGGTTGGCCGGCGCCGTCACCGCGGCGCCACAAACCGGCCCGGAATCCGCCTTCCTGACAGGGGATGTTCAGCATCGGTCCTGTCGGGAAGGGATGGTCCGATGTTCAAGACAAGCCGGGTTCTGCGTGTCGTGTTCGCGGTCGCGATGATTGCCGGCCTGTCCGGCTGTGTCGCCTATCCCTACGATTATGGATACGGCGGTGGTTACCGCCATCATCACCATCATCGTTACAACGGGTGGTGACAGCCAGACCGGCGCGGGTGGGGAGCGGCGGACCGCTCCCCTGGTTCAGCGTTGTCAGGCAAGTTCCTGCCGGGGCAGGCCTCAGGACAGCGCCGGCAGCTGCTGATGCGCCGGCACGTCCAGCTTGAACAGCCTTGCCGCGTTCAGCCCCAGGATCTTCGCCCGCTGCCGTTCATCGAGGTTCGGCATGATGCGTTCGATCGCCTCGGCCGAGTGCGGCCAGGTGCCTTCATGGTGCGGATAGTCGTTCGCCCACATGAAGTTGTTGTCCAGCCCATAGCGTTCCGCCAGCGCCAGGCCCGACGGGTCTTCCTGGAACGAGGCGAAGCCGTGCGCCTTGTAATAGTCCGACGGCAGGCCCTGCAGCTTCGGGCGCACCCACATGTGGTGCTTGCGATAGGCCTCGTCCATCGCATCCAGCAGCCACGGCACCCAGCCGATGCCGGCCTCGATGGTGGCGAAGCGCAGCTTCTTGAACCGTTCCAGCACGCCCGAGGCGCAGAGATTGGCCACCGGCTCGATCGTCGGCGACAGCGAATGGGTGACATAGTTGATCACCGCCCCGCCATTGCCGCGGGAGGCGCGCGGGTCACGACCGGTCGAGACATGGAAGGTGAAGGGCAGGTCGCATTCCTCGATCAGCCGCCACATCGGGTCGAAATGCGGCAGGTTGTAGTTGACGTGATCGACGTCGTGGGACCCCCAGATCGGCTTGCAGGGCAGTGTCAGGGCGCGGTAGCCCATTTTGGCGACGCGCTCGATTTCCTGCATCGCGCCATCCAGGTCGCCGGTGGCGAGGGCGGCGACGGGCAGCATCGAATCCTTGTGCGCGCCGAACTGTTCCCACGCCCAGTCGTTCCACACGCGGCATTGCGCCATCGAGAAGACCGGGTCCGGCGTGGCCCACATGGCCAGGCCCTTGTTGGGGAAGATGATCTCGACATCGACGCCGTCGGCGCGGTTGTCGCGGATGCGATCCTCGACCACGGCGCCGGACTGGGCGCGCAGCCAGTCCTCACCCTCGAACGACATGACGCGGACGCGGTCGGGGCGATAGCCCTCGGTATACCGCCACTGCACGCCCTTCTCGTCGGTGATGATGCGCGGGGCGCGGTCGCGGTATTCGACCGGCAGGCGCTTGACCCAGAGATCGGCGGGTTCGTTCGCATGGCTGTCGGTCGAGACCATGAAATACTTGCTCGGGTCGCCCGCGCGGGCGGTGCGGTTCCAGCCGGCATGGCCTGGCGTTTCCAGCCGCCAGAGATTTTCGGGATTGATGGTCGCTTGGCTCATGGCACCCTCCAGTCGTTTTTTTGAAGCTACCGGAGGGTAGCGCCGATCCGCAAGGAGGCGCTAGCCTTAAGGAATCCGGAAGAATCTGAGGGCACGTCATGGTATCGGAAACATCCCTGTTCGGCCTGGCCGGCAAAAAAGCGCTGATCATCGGCGGCGGCCAGGGCATGGGGGAAGCGTCGGCGAAGCTGCTGGCGCGGGCGGGGTGTGACGTGGCGCTGGTCGATGTCGCCGCCGACAGGGCGCAGGGCGTGGCCGCCGCCATCGCGGACATCGGCCGGCAGGGCCATGTCGTGGTCGGCGATGTGCTGGACGACCGCCAGGTTCCCCGCATCGTGGCCGAGGCGGCGCAGAAGCTGGGCGGGCTGGATGCCATGGTCTCGATCGTCGGTGCGGCGGCGTGGGGGTCGGTGCTGGACACCACGGCGGACATGTTCGATCAGCAGATCGCGCTGAACCTGCGGTATTTCTTCCTGACGGCCAAAGAGGTCGCGCAGGTCATGATCGCCAATGGCCAGGGCGGGTCGATCGTCGGGATCGCCTCGGTCGACGGGCAGCGATCCAGCCCGATGCGCGGCGTATACGGCGCGGCGAAGGCGGGCATCATCAGCCTGGTGCAGACCATGTCGGTGGAATGGGCGCGCCACAACATCCGCGTCAACGCCATCGCGCCGGGCCATATCGTGACGCCGCGCCTGTTCGACACGCCGCAGCGCCAGGAGGGCTATG
>CAYZKM010000657.1:0-2939 GCA_964478525.1 uncultured Bifidobacterium sp. | reverse complement strand
GGGCTTCCCGGCCGTTGATGCGATACGAGGAGCCGGAGCCACGCTCGATCTTGCGGACGATCTGCAGTTCGGGCTGTTCGTGGAACGGGGGCGGTGCGACGCCCTGGGTGTCCTCCAGGACCAGCGCGACCTCGGCGATATTGCGCGCGGCGCGGCCCTGGGTGCCGGCGAAGATGACATCCTCCATCTCGCCGCCGCGCAGGTTGCGGGCGCTGGACTCGCCCATCGCCCAGCGCAGCGCCTCGACGACATTGGATTTGCCGCACCCGTTGGGACCGATGATGCCGGTCAGACCTGGCAGGATTTCAACACTGATGGGTTCGGCGAAGCTCTTGAACCCAGCGATGCGAAGGCGTCGGAAACTGACCGGCAACGGGTGCTCCTTGTTCTCCTTATCCCGGGAGCAGCTTGCGGAACGCGTCGAAGCTCATTTCCCCGGAATATTTCTGGCCGTTGATCACGAAGCTTGGAGTCGCGTCGATCTTCCACTTGTCCTGCGCGATCTGGGCCTGTTTCAGGATCCAGTCGCGCAGCGCGGTGTCGGCGATGGCCTTGTCGAAGGCGGCGCGGCTCATGCCCGCCAGGCCGGCCATCTTCCACAGCTCCTCGGTCGGGTTGGCGCCGCGGTTGAAGGCCCAGCGGTCCTGGGTGGACAGCAGCGCGGTCACGAACGGGTCGTAGCGGTCGACCGGCAGGCTGCGGGCGACCATGGCCGCCATCAGCGCGAGCTGGTCCAGCGGGAAGTCGTTGAACACGAAGCGGACCTTGCCGGTGTCGATCAGCTGCGACCTGATCTCGGGCATCGCGGTCTTGTGGAACGCCGCGCAATGGCTGCACGTCAGGGAGAAGAACTCCATGACGACGTTCTTCGCATCCGGGCTGCCGATGGCACGCTCGGTCTGCGACGGTTCATCCGCCCACGCGGTGCCGACGCCGGGCAGAGCCATGGCGGCCGATCCGGCTGCGACAACGGATAGTAGGTGGCGGCGGTTCAGAAGCATCGTGACCTCTATATCTTGTGTTCTACCGATTCGGGGAGCGTTGAGTTGAAGGCCGGCGCGGCGTCAGCAGACGCCGTCCGAGGGCAGCCAGGGCATCCCGCAATTCGCCGGCGGGCAGGTGCGCCACCGCGGCCTCGGCCGCCGCGACGGCCTGGTGCTGGGGTGGTGGGGCGATCGGCCGCGCGACCGGCGCCACCTGCATGAAGCGCAGGGCGCGCACAGTCGGGGTGCCGACATGGGCGTTGATGCGGTGGATCAGCTCGATCGCCATGTGCTGAAGCTCCATGGCGATGGGGCCGGAACAGGCGATGGTCAGCGTGCCGCCCGACAGGCGGCGGGGCGCGGTGACCGCGGACAGCGCGGGGCCGACGATCGCGGCCCAATCCACCATGATCTGCGCCCCGGCGGGCGAGGTCTTGCGGAACGCCGGGCGCGTCAGGCCTGGCACCAGCGAGCCCACCGCCCGCGGTCCGTAGACGTGCCGATCAGGTTTCGCCATACCCGGTTTCGTGTCGTCCTTCGCCATCGCTCCCGCCAAAACGCTGCTCCAGTGGTATGACCGCCACCGCCGCCGCATGCCCTGGCGTGCGGAGCCGGGGCAGCCGGCCGATCCGTACCGGGTCTGGCTCAGCGAGATCATGCTGCAACAGACGACCGTGGCGGCGGTCATACCCTACTATGAACGGTTCGTAAGCCGCTTCCCGACCGTGCATGCCCTGGCGGCGGCGCCGCTGGATGCGGTGCTGTCGGCCTGGGCGGGACTTGGGTACTATGCGCGCGCCCGCAACCTGCATGCCTGCGCGCAGGTCGTGGCGGCGGCGGGCGGCTTTCCGCGCGATCTGGACGGGTTGCGTGCCCTGCCCGGCATCGGGGCCTATACCGCGGCGGCGGTCGGCGCGATCGCCTTCGGCCTGCCCGCCGTCCCCGTCGACGGCAATGTCGAGCGCGTCACCGCTCGGCTATTCTCTATCGAGATACCACTGCCCGCCGCCAAGCCGGCGATGAAGGCCGCCGCCGACCGGCTGGGCGCGGACCGGGATGCCATGGCGCGGCCGTCGGATTTCGCGCAGGCGCTGTTCGACCTGGGGGCGACGATCTGCACGCCCACGGCCCCGGCCTGCGCGCTGTGTCCCTGGATGGCGCACTGCGCCGCCCGTCAGGCGGGAAACGCGGCGAGCCTGCCGCGCAAGGCGCCCAGGAAGGTGCGGCCGCTGCGGGTGGGGGTGCATTTCTGGGTGACCGATCGCGACGGGCAGGTGCTGCTGCGCCGCCGGCCGCATGACGGGCTGCTGGGCGGCATGACCGAACTGCCGGGCACGCCGTGGCGGGAAGCGGCCTGGACGGACGACCAGGCGCTGCACCACGCGCCCGTGACCGCCGAGTGGCGGCCCGCCGGGCAGGTCAGGCACGGGTTCACGCATTTCGAGCTGATCATCGACCTGATGGCCGCCCAGGTCGACCGGATCGAGGCGGACGGCTTCCTGCTGCCGCTGGCCAGGCTGGGCGACGCCGCGCTGCCGTCCGTGATGCGCAAATGCGTGCGGATGGCCGCCGCCGCTGGGCGTTGACGCCGTTCCAGGCAACCCACCGCCCGCGTGCCGATGCCCACGCGGACCAGCCTGATCCGGCACCGGCCCATGCGGCCCGCGCCGTGGCGAGCCGCACGGGCCATGCGCGTCCCCCCTATCCGGCCCGCGACGGCGCCGGCTGGGGTGTCGCTTCCTTGGTCGCGTCGCGGATCTGCAGGCAGAACGCGGCGACCATGGCCGCAACCAGGCCCAGGAAGGCCAGGCCATACAGCCCGCCGGCATAGCTGCCCGTCAGGTCCTTGATCACGCCGACATACCAGGGGCCGAAGAAGCCGCCGAGGTTGCCGATCGAGTTGATCCAGGCCAGAGATGCCGCCGCCGCGGCGCCGGTCAGGAACATCGGCGGCAT
>CAYZKM010000656.1:0-2941 GCA_964478525.1 uncultured Bifidobacterium sp. | reverse complement strand
CTGTGGATCACCGACGGCACCGCGGCCGGCACCTCGATGCTGAAGGACATCAATCCCGGTTCGTATGACTCCGATATCGGCTGCATCAAGGTCACTGCCCCGGGACAGGCGGTGTTCGGCGCCGATGACGGCATCCACGGGGTCGAATTGTGGATCACCGACGGCACCACCGCCGGGACGTCGTTGCTGAAGGATATCGCCCGGTATCCGTACAGCTCCTATCCCACCGCTTTCACCATGGTCTGCTTTGCGGCGGGCACGCGCATCGCGACCCCGTCCGGGCCGGTTGCGGTCGAAGCCCTGGCCGCGGGTGACGCGGTGCTGACGCAGTCCGGCCTGGCACGTCCCGTCCGCTGGATCGGGCACCGCCATGTCGATCTGGCCCGCCATCCCGCCCCGGAGCGCGCCCAGCCCATCCGCATCCATGCCGGTGCCTTCGCCCCGGGCATACCGGCGCGTGACCTGCGCGTCTCGCCCGAGCACGCGCTGCTGACCGAGGGAGTGCTGGTGCCGGCCCATATGCTGGTGAACGGCGGCTCCATCACCCAGGAAACCACCTGCCGCGACGTGACGTATTTCCACATCGAGCTCGACAGCCACGACATCCTGCTGGCCGAGGGGCTGGCCGCGGAATCCTACCTCGACACCGGCAATCGCGGGTTCTTCGCCAATGGTGGCGCGGCGGTGATGCTGCACGCCGATCCGCTGGCCGACGATGGGCAGGGCCGGCGGCAGGCGCTGTCCTGCGCGCCCTTCGTCACCGACCGCGCCGCCGTCGCGCCGCTGTGGCGCCGCCTGGCCGAGCGGGCGGCGATGGTTGGCATGGATGTGACGGGGGCTGGGGCGACGGCTGGGGAGACGACGGCGGACCCGGACCTGCGGATCATGGTCGGGACGTCGGTGCTGGCGCCGATCGGGCGGGACGGCGGCCGATACACGTTCCTGCTTCCCGCGCACGCCACCGCGCCGCGCCTGGTCTCGCGCGCGACCTGCCCCAAGCAGGCGCAGCCCTGGATCGATGATTACCGCCGCCTTGGGGTGATGATCGGCGCGATCACGCTGCGCGGCGGCGATGGCGTGCCGGCCCCGCTGGCGCTGGACGCGCCCGGCTTCGAGGCGGCCGGCGGATGGTGGCAGGCGGAACGCCACGATGCCACCGCGCTGCGCCGCTGGACCGACGGGTCGGCGGTGCTGCCGGTCACCGCGGAGGGACCGCTGCTGGTGGAGATCGTCGTGGCGGGCACGCTGGACTATCCGTTGGCCAGCGCCGACCGCCTGGTCGCGTGAGGCGGGGGGCGGTGGCAGTTGCCGTGGGAGTTGCCACGGGAGTTGCCGTGGGAGTTGACTGCGGCGGCAGGGTTGGCATGCTGGCGCCCTCCCCAGATCAGTGGACCATGCGCCCGTGACCAGATCGCCCGCCGATGACATCCTGCTTGTGCACAGCTCCGACCTGCACGTCGACGACGACCCGGCCGAACCGACCTATGGCGATGATGGCACCACCGGGCTGCGTGTCGTGCTCGACGCGGCCAAGGCGCATGACGCCCATTTCGTGCTGCTGGTCGGCGACGTCTTCGACAACAACCGCCAGTCTCCGGCGATCCTGCAACGCACGACGGAACTGCTGGCCGAGGCCGGCCGCGAAGTCGTCATCCTGCCGGGCAACCACGATCCGCTGACGGTCGATTCAGTCTATCGGCGTGGTGATTTCGTTTCGCTGCCGCATGTCCACGTCATCGGCGTCACGCATGACTTCGTGGTGCACTTCCCCGACCATGACCTGGAGTTCTGGGGTCACGCCCATCTCGACTACAGCAACATGGCCCCCCTCCGCACGCCACGCTCGCGCAGCGCGCGCTGGCACATCGCCCTGGCGCATGGCCATTACGAGCCGCCGGGCGCGGTCCCGCTGCGCCCGTCCTGGCTGTTCAGCGACCCGGATATCGAGGCCACGGGGGCCGACTACCTGGCGCTGGGCCACTGGAACCGCGCCGAGAAAGTCGGCAGCGGCACCGTGCCGGCCTATTACTCCGGTTCCCCGGACCTCGCGAAGACGGTGAACGTGGTGCGCCTGACCGGCAACGGCACGGTCACCGTCAGGCGCGAACCGGTGACCTGGTAGGCGCCGACCGGACGCCCCGGCGTCACCGACCGGTGGTGACGACCTCGCAGGCCTGACCATCGGTTCCGAACACCTCATCCCACGCCAGGCGCAGCGCCACGTCGGCTTCCTGCATCGTGACGGGAATGCCCAGCGCGGCGAGGCTGGTCACGCCATGGTCGCTGATGCCGCAGGGGATGATGCCGCCGAAATGCGACAGGTCGGGATCGACGTTCAGCGCCACGCCGTGCCAGCTGACCCAGCGCGTGACGCGCACGCCGATGGCGGCGATCTTCGCCTCGGTCCCGCGCGCGCGGTCCACCACCCAGATGCCGACCCGGCCCGCGCGCCGCTCTCCCTTCACGTTGAAGCGGTCCAGCGCGCGGATCAGCCACGCCTCCAACCCGTTGACATAGCAGCGGATGTCGTTCGCCGGCACGCCGCCATGCCGCCGCGTCAGGTCCAGCATCACATAGCCCGTGCGCTGCCCCGGCCCGTGATAGGTCCAGTGCCCGCCTCGCCCGGCCTTGAAGGTCGGGAACCGCGTGGGATCGGTCAGCTCCTCGGGCTTCGATGATGTGCCGGCGGTGTACAGCGGCGGATGCTCCACCAGCCATACCAGCTCGCCCGCGGTCCCGGCGCGGATATCGGCCGCCCGCTGTTGCATCAGGGCCAGGGCATCGGGATAGGGCGTCAGCCCCTCCGAAATCCGCCACTCAAGGTCCATTGTGGTGATTGAAGCGCCGTCATTCATCCGCTATACCCCGCCGCCTACCTTACCACGGTGCGGTCGTGGCGGAATGGTAGACGCGCAAGCTTGAGGTGCTTGTGGGGGAAACC
>CAYZKM010000655.1:0-2957 GCA_964478525.1 uncultured Bifidobacterium sp. | reverse complement strand
CTGCTGGGTGCCGAGGTGAAGGCCGTGACCTCGGGCGCGGCAACGCTGAAGGACGCGATGAACGAGGCGCTGCGCGACTGGGTCGCCAATGTCGAGGACACCTATTACCTGATCGGCACCGTCGCCGGCCCGCACCCCTATCCGATGATGGTGCGCGACTTCCAGTCGGTGATCGGAGACGAAGCCAAGGCGCAGTTGCACGAAGCGGAAGGCCGCCTGCCCGATGCCGCGGTGGCCTGCATCGGCGGCGGATCGAACGCGATGGGGCTGTTCCATCCCTTCCTCGACGACGCCTCGGTGCGCCTGATCGGCGTCGAGGCCGGCGGGCACGGGATCGACACCGGCCAGCACGCCGCGTCGCTGACCGGCGGGCGCCCGGGCGTGCTGCACGGCAACCGCACCTATCTGCTGCAGGATGCCGACGGGCAGATCATCGAGGCGCACTCGATCAGCGCCGGCCTGGATTACCCCGGCATCGGACCCGAGCATTCCTGGCTGCACGACATCGGGCGCGTGGAATATGTCTCGGCCACCGACAAGGAGGCGCTGGCGGCGTTCCAGCTGTGCACCCGCACCGAAGGCATCATCCCGGCGCTGGAACCGGCGCACGCGCTGGCCCATGTCACCAAGCTGGCGCCGACCATGTCGAAGGACCAGATCATCCTGATGAACCTGTGCGGCCGGGGCGACAAGGACATCTTCGCCGTCGCCGACCATCTGGGAACCGCGCTGTGAGCCGTATCGCCGCCAAATTCGCCGAGCTGAAGGCCCTGGGCCGGGGCGCGCTGATCCCGTTCCTGGAGGCCGGGGACCCGGATCGGGAGACGTCGATGGCGCTGCTGCGCGGCATGCCCGCCGCCGGCGCCGACCTGATCGAGATCGGCATGCCGTTCACCGACCCGATGGCCGACGGACCCATCGTGCAGGCTGCCGGCAAGCGCGCGCTGGCCGCCGGCTACAAGGTCGCGCATGCGCTGGAGATGGTGCGCGGCTTCCGCAAGACCGACAACACGACACCGATCGTGCTGATGGGCTATCTGAACCCGCTGCTGTCCTATGGGCCGGAGCGGTTCTGTGCCGATGCCGGCGCGGCCGGGGTCGACGGCATGATCGTCGTCGATGTCCCGCCCGAGGAATCGGACCTGCTACTGCCGCACACCAAGGCCAACGGGATCGACCTGATCCGCCTGGTCGCGCCCACCACGCATGATGCCCGCCTGCCCGAGGTGCTGAAGGACAGCTCCGGCTTCGTCTACTATGTGGCGATCACCGGCATCACCGGCACCCGCAGCGCGACGTCCGAACATCTGGCGCAGGCGATCCCCCGCATCCGCAAGGTCACCGACCTGCCGATCGCCATCGGCTTCGGTGTCCGCACGCCCGAACAGGCGGGCGAGGCATCGCGGGTGGCCGACGCGGCCGTCGTCGCCTCGGCGTTGCTGGACAACCTGGCCGCGAACCTGGACGCCGACGGCAAGGCGAAGCCGGGCGCGGTGCAGACGGTGCTGGACCAGATCGCCGGATTGGCGGCGGCGGTGCGCGGAAAGGTGGCGGCATGAGCTGGCTGACCGAATACGTCCGGCCCAAGATCCGGACCCTGTTCGCCAAGCGGGAGGTGCCGGACAATCTGTGGCACCAATGCCCCGCCTGCCAGCAGATGATCTTCCATCGCGACCTGATCGCGAACCTGAAGGTCTGCACCCATTGCAACCACCACATGCGCGGTTCGGCGGCCGAACGCCTGGAATGGACCTTCGACGCCGGGACGTTCACCCGGATCGAACTGCCCAAGGCCACGGTCGATCCGCTGCGCTTCCGGGACACCAAGCGGTATGCCGACCGGCTGAAGGAAGCCCGCGACAAGACCCATCTGGATGACGCGATCGTCGTCGCGCACGGCACCATCGACGGGCAGAAGGCGGTGGTCGGCGTGATGGCGTTCGACTTCATCGGCGGGTCCATGGGCGCGGCCGTGGGCGATGCGATCGTCGCCGCCGCGCGCCTGGCCGTGCTGCAGGAGGCGCCGCTGATCGTGTTCACCGCCTCGGGCGGGGCGCGCATGCAGGAAGGCGCGGTCAGCCTGATGCAGATGCCGCGCAGCGTGATCGGCACCCGCCTGGTCAAGGATGCCGGCCTGCCGTTCATCGTGGTCTTCACCGACCCGACCGCCGGCGGCGTCACCGCCAGCTTCGCCATGCTGGGCGACATCCATATCGCCGAACCCGGCGCGCTGATCGGGTTCGCCGGCGCGCGCGTGATCGAACAGACGATGCGCGAAAAACTGCCCGAAGGCTTCCAGCGCGCCGAATATCTGCTGGACCACGGGATCATCGACATGGTCGTGCCGCGCACCGACCTGAAATCGACCCTGGCCCGCGTCGTCGGCCTGCTGCGAGTGAAGGATCTGCAGGAGGCAGCGTGACCGCCCCGTCCTCCCCATCCCGCATCGACGCCATCGTCGACCGGCTGATGGGGCTGCACCCGCGGCTGATCGACCTGAGCCTGGACCGGCTGCTGAACCTGCTGGTCCGCCTCGGGTCGCCCGAACAGCGCCTGCCGCCGATCGTCCATGTCGCCGGCACCAACGGCAAGGGCAGCACCTGCGCCTTTGTCCGCGCCATGGCCGAGGCGGCCGGGCAGCGCGTCCATGTCTATACATCCCCGCATCTGGTCGCCTTCAACGAACGCATCCGCATCGCCGGCGCGCTGGTGTCCGACGATGCCCTGGCCGCGGCGCTGGAGGAGATCGAGCGCGTCAACGCCGGCGCCCCCATCACCGTGTTCGAGGTGATCACCGCCGTCGCCTTCCATCTGTTCGCGGCGACCCCGGCCGATCTGTGCGTGCTGGAGGTCGGGCTTGGCGGCCGCGGCGACGCGACCAACGTCACCCCGCCGCCGGCTGCCTGCGCGATCACCTCGATCTCGCTGGATCATCGGGAATTGCTGGGCGACACGCT